>SLNF01000022.1 GCA_007133145.1 Nitriliruptorales bacterium | reverse complement strand
CGGCGAGCCGCCCGCCGGCCTCCGCGGCGGCGGCGCGCGCGTGGCTGCCCGCCGCCCACGCGTCCTGACGCTCGCGACCGAGGCCGAGCACGGCGTTGACCCGGTCGGACAGCGCGCCCATGTGCTCATCGCCGAAGGCGCACCACAGCCCGTCGTGGACGAGCGCATCGACGAGGGTGGCCTCCCCGAGGCGGAAGCCGGCCCGGGCGCCGGGCAGCAGGTGCGGGGCGCCGCTCATCGACTCCATGCCGCCGGCGACGACGACGTCGGCCTCACCGAGGCGGATGGTCAGCGCGGCGAGGGTCACCGCGGCGGTGCCAGAGAGGCAGACCTTGTTGAGGGTGAGTGCCGGGACGCCCATGCCCACCCCGGCGGCGGACGCGGCCTGCCGCGCGGGGTTCTGCCCCTGGCCGGCCTGGAGCACCTGCCCCATGACGACACGCTCGACCGCATCCGGGCCGATGCCGGCAGCGGCGCAGGCCCCGGCGATCGCCTCGCCGCCGAGCGTGACGGCGGAGACGCCCGCGAGCCCGCCTCCGAGCCGACCGATCGGGGTGCGCGCATAGCCGACGATCACGGCCTCCCCCATGGCGCCTCCTCCCATGCGGATCGCTCGGTACCGACAGGGTTGCCCACGACCGACGCCGGATACCCTGCCCGGCCATGGATACCCCGCGCTTCGACGTCGACGCCCTGCTCGCCGCGCCGCGCCTGACGGGCCTCGCCCTCGATCCCGACGGCGCCCGCCTCGTCGCCGAGGTCGCCACCGCCGACACCGAGGCGGGACGCTACCGCAGTGCGCTCTGGGCGCTCGATCCCGACGGGATCCGGCCGCCGCGGCGGCTCACCCGCTCGAGCGACGGCGAGCGTGCCCCGGCGTTCCTGCCCGACGGCACGCTGCTCTTCGCCTCCTCACGCCCCGACGCGGGAGAGGACGAGGAGCGCGCGGGGCTCTGGGCCCTGCCCGCCGACGGCGGGGAGGCCCGCCGCCTCGCCGCGCCCCCCGGCGGCGTCGACGCGATCGTCACCGCCACGCGCACGACGCGCCTGCTGCTCGCGAGCCGCGTCCACCCGCGGGCGGGCGACCTCGAGGAGGACACCGCGCGCGGCGAAGCGCGCGAGAAGGCGAAGGTCAGCGCGCAGTTGCTCACCCACTACCCGCTGCGGCACTGGGACCACTGGCTCGGACCCCGTGAGCGCGCGCTGCTCAGCCTCGACACCGCCGACGAGGGTGCGACGACGGTCGCCGCCCGCGCGCCCGACGCGCGACTCGAGGAGACGAGCGCCGCCCTCGCCCCCGAGGGCGCGTTCCTCGTCACGACCCGCTGGAGCGCGCCCGCCGACCCGCGCGACCGTGTCGCCGACCTCGTCGAGGTGACCTTCGACGACGACGGCGCAGCGGGACCCGAACGGGTCGTCGTCGCCGAGCCGCGGGTCAGCTTCGGCGCCCCGGCGGTCTCGCCCGACGGCACCCGCGTGGCCGCGGTGCGCGCGACGCTCGGCACGCCCGCCGAGCCGCCACGCCGCACGCTCGTCATCATCGACCTCGCCAGTGGCGGGGTCACCGACCTGCTGCCGGGCTTCGACCGCTGGCCCGCCTCACCGGTGTGGCTGCCCTGCGGCTCGGCGCTGCTCTTCACCGCCGACGACGAGGGGCACACGCTTCCCTTCCGCGTCGACCTCGCCGACGGCACGCTCACCCGCCTGGCCCGCGAGGGCGCCTTCGCCGCGCTCACCGCCGCGCCCGACGGGCATGCGGTCTACGCGCTGCGCTCGACGGTCGCGCGCCCGCCCGTCGCGGTCCGCCTCGACCCCGCCACGCCCGACCAGGAGACTGCGGCGCTGCCCTGCCCCGGCGACGACGTCGACCCCGGCAGCCGCGTCGAGCGCGTGAGCGCCGTCGCCGAGGACGGCGCGACGGTGCCGGGCTGGCTCGTGCTCCCCGCCGAGGACGGCGGGGAGCCCGCGCCGCTCGTCGTGCTCATCCACGGCGGCCCCTTGAGCTCGTGGTCGGGCTGGCACTGGCGCTGGTCGCCGCACGTTCTCGCCGCGCGGGGCTGGGCGGTGCTCCTGCCCGACCCGGCGCTGTCGACCGGCTACGGCCGCGACTGGATCGCCCGCGGCTGGGGCCGTTGGGGCGCCGAGCCCTACACCGACCTCATGGCGCTCGTCGAGGCCACCGCCGCCCGCCCCGACGTCGACGCGACACGTGTGGCCGCCGCCGGCGGCTCCTTCGGCGGCTACATGGCGAACTGGGTCGCCGGGCACACCGACCGCTTCGCGGCGATCGTCACCCATGCGAGCCTGTGGAACCTCGAGGCCTTCCACGGCACGACCGACCTCGGAGCATGGTGGGAGAACGAGTTCGGCGACCGCTACGCCGACGTCGAGTCCTACCGGCGGTGGTCGCCGCACCGCTTCGTCTCGCGCATCACCACGCCGCTGCTCGTCATCCACGGCGAGCGCGACTACCGCGTCCCCGTCGGCGAGGGCCTCGCGTTGTGGACCGACCTGCGCCGCCACGGCGTCGAAGCCGCCTACCTGCACTTCCCTGACGAGCACCACTGGATCCTCGGCCCCCAGCACGCCCGGCTGTGGTACGAGACGGTGCTCGCCTTCCTCGACCACCACGTGCTCGGGCAGCCCTGGCAGGCCCCCGAGCTGCTCTGAGGCCCGCTCCTGGGAGGAGGACCGCGATGCTCCTGCAGCGCATCGACCACGTCGGCTACGCCGTCACCGACCTCGAGGCGGCGATCGCCCATCACGAGCGCCGCTACGGCGCACAGGTCGCCCATCGCGAGCGGCTCGAGGCCGACGGCGTCGAGGAGGCGCTCATCGCCGTCGGCGAGTCCTTCCTCCAGCTCCTCGCCCCCATCCTTGACGACTCGCCGGTCGCCCGCTGGCTCGAGCGCCACGGCGGTCCCGGGGTGCACCACGTGGGCTACGGCGTCGACGACCTCGCCGGGACCCTCGCCGAGCTGCACGCCCAGGGCGCCCGGCTCGTCGACGAGCACCCCCGGCCGGGCTCGCGGGGCTGCACCGTGGCCTTCCTCCACCCCAAGGGCGAGCTCGGGGTCCTCGTCGAGCTCGTCGAGGACCCTGCCCTGGCCCGGGCCGCGTCCGGCCCCGGGGGCTAGACTCGCGCCGTGGCCCTCTTCGACCGCTTCCGCCGACGACGCCGCCGCGACGGGCCCGAGACGGCCCGCGCGACCTCGCAGACGCTCGCCGACCTCAAGGGCTTCCTCGCCGAACGGGATGGCGTCGAGGGCTACATCGAGCCACCCACCCCCGATTTCGCGATGACGCTCCTGCTCGTCGCCGCCGACGGGGAGTTCATGCGCCGTCCGGTCAAGGACGCCAAGCAGGCCCACGAGGTCTGCAGTGACCACGGCGTGCCGGTCTACGATGCGCGCATCGTCGGCTACCCCAGGCGCATGCGCGACTTCGAGCGTGGCGTCCGCCAGCCGCGCATCGGCCTCGACGACCTACCACCGCTCGAGGTCACCGACGACCCCGACGTCGACGACTGAGCCCTCTCCGGCCGGCGCCGCCCGGGCGGTCGCGCCGCCGCCGGGGGCCGTCCCCGGACGCGCGGGCGAACCCGCCCCTGGCCCTCGACACGACGGCGCCCCTTCGCCGGGGGAAACGAAGGGGCGCGTCGGTGCGTGGTTGGGCTCCAGTATCGCACAGATCCGCCGCGCGTGGCCATCAGGCACTGGGCCGGAAGGCCATCCGGGTCAGGTGGTGAGCTCGACGGACTCGATGTAGATGTCCTGTTGCGGGCGCTCTCCCTCGACGGGGACCTCCGCGATCCGGTCGACGGTCTCCATGCCCTCCGTGACGGCACCGAACACCGTGTAGGCCGGCGGGAGCCGGACGTCGTCGAGGCAGATGAAGAACTGGCTGCCGTTGGTGTCGGGGCCGGCGTTGGCCATCGCGAGGGTGCCCCGCGCGTAGCCGAGCCGCTGCGCGGCCTCGAGCTCGTCACCGAAGCGGTAGCCGGGTCCGCCGGTGCCGGTGCCGGTGGGGTCGCCCATCTGCACGACGAAGCCGGGCACGACCCGGTGGATCGGCGTCGCGTCGTAGAATCCCTCGCTCGCGAGGAAGGCGAAGCTGTTCGCCGTCGTTGGCGCCTCGTCGGCGAGCAGCGTCACGGTGATCGACCCACAGGACGTGTGGATGCGCGCGCTGGGGCGCGCGGCGTCGCCGAGCACCGGGGCCGGCTCGTCGTACTGGGGCTTGGGCTGATCGGCCCCCTCGGGCACGCTCCCACCGCAGGCCACGTCCATCGCTGCACCTCTCGATCGTCGGGCGCGAGCCCACCACCCTAGCGGTCGACGTCGATGCGCACCGACTCGAGGTAGACGACCTCGGCAGGCACCTCCGCACCGGGCAGCGCGGGGTCGTCGCCGATCGTGCCGAGCCCGCCGATCTCGGTGAGCACGTCGAGCCCGTCGACGACGTCGCCGAAGCGGGTGTAGACGCGGTTGTCATCGAAGGCCTCGTCGAAGGCCTCGTCGTAGACGAAGAAGAACTGGCTGCCGGCAGCGTCGGGGTCCCCGGCGTGGGCCATCGCCACCGACCCGACGGGGTAGCCCTCCTCCTCGGCGAGCGACAGTCCGCCGGGGACCTCGTAGCCGAGGTCCCAGTCGGCGGCGTCGGTGCCCGAGCCGGTCTGCAGCGCGCCGATCGACTCGGCGTTGCGGAAGACCTCGAGGCCGTCGAAGAAGCCTTGCTCGGCGAGGAAGACGAAGCTCGCGACCGTCTCGGGCGCGACGTCGGGGTAGAGCTCGACGGTGAGGTCCCCGCAGGAGGTCGCGATCGCAGCGGTGTAGGACGCGTCCTCGTCGACGTCGAAGTCCGGCGCGGTGTCGAACGGCTCGCGCTCCTCGCCTGCGCCCTCGGGCTCGGAGGCGCCGCAGGCCACCGGCCGGTCCTCGATCTCGTCCTCGAGCGCGGCCGCCTCCTCCGCGAGACGCTCCTCCTCGGCCTCGCGCTCGGCCTCGAGCGCGGCCTGCTCCTGGCGGTCCTGCCAGACCGTCCAGCCGGCGAGGCCCCCGCCGACGAGGACGATGCCGGCGATGACCGCCGCGGTGATGAGGTTGCGCCGGCGCTCGGCCTCGGCGGCGGCGGCGCGGGCGGCCTCCTTGGCGGCCTTCTTCTCCCGCTTGGTCTGGGTCTTCTGCTGCTTGCTCTGGGCCAACGCTTCCTCCGGGACGGGCCTGTCGACGCCGCGCGCGCGGCGGCGTGATGCTACGCGGGGCCGCCGGCTCGGCGCACCTCGTGACGCCAGCAGTGACGGTGCCAGTGCCGACGCAGGTCGAGGTCGTCCTCGGGCCAGACGACGACGTGCGCCTCCCCGGCGGCGACGAGGTTGCCGCAGTCGGGGCAGAGGTAGTCCTTGCCCGCATGCCCGGCGTCGACGCGGCGCACGACGTAGCCGGCGAGGTCGAGGTCGTCGTCGGCCATCGACGGCCCGAGGCCGCCGGCGAGGAGGTCGGAGACGTCGCGCCGCGCCGCGGGGTCCTGCCACGGGCGTGTCGCGCGCTTGCGCCTGCTGCCCTTGCTCACCGCAGGTCCTCCTCCTCGTCGTCGATGCCGAGGAGCCCGACGACGATCGTCAACCCCTCCTCGGTGCCACGCCACTGCTCGTAGACCGGTCGGTACCCGGCGGCCCGCAGGAGGTGCCGCGCACCGGCCATGGCGGCCACGAGGCCGCCGGGCAGCCGCCAGACACCACGGGCGAGGAGGCCGGCGAGCACCGGGGCGCCCCCGGCGACGGCCTTCGCGCGCCGCGGGACCCGAGGGTCGGCGAGCAGCCCGAGCGCCGTCCAGCCTACGTCCTTGACCAGTGAGGCGAGACCCGTGACGAGGTCCCCACCCCGCTCGTCGACGCGCATCTGCGCGAGGCGCGCCGCCTGCCCGCCGGCGACCTGGCGGGGCCGTGCCCGGGGCGGCCCCGGCACACCCACCGGTGGCGCCGGGGTGCTCACGCCACGTCGGGGGCGGCGACGAGGATCGTGGCCTGGATCGCGTTGAACGCCGCGTGGCCGAGGATCGGCACGAGCAACGTGCCGCAGCGGTGGAAGGCCCAGGCGAGCAGCGCGCCCAGCGGGACGATCACCGCGACGAGCAGGGCGTTGGCCAACCACGGAGCGCCGAGGGCCGCGTGGGTGGCGCCGAAGGCCGCCGCGGAGAGCCAGATGCCCCAGCCGGTGCCGAGCCGCTTCGCGAGGGCCTGGAAGAGCATGCCGCGGTAGAGCACCTCCTCGGCGACCGGCGCGAGGACGACCGCGCTGAGCACGAGGAGCCACGCCGTGCGGCCGTCGGCGGCGGCCTGCCGGAAGGTCTCCTGCACGACGGGGACCTCCGCCCCCGCCGCGCTGATCACGAACTGTAGGAGCGCGCCGAGGCCGAGCCCGATGACGACGTAGCCGACGAGGCCCACGCCGACGCCGACCAGCCAGTCGCGTCGCCGCGCCGGCCGCCAGCCCAGGAGCAGACGGACGCTGCCCGGATGACGCAGCCCGACCACGGCGACGGTCGTGAGGCCGATCGCGATCGGGGTGAGGGGGATGAGCGCGGCGTTGACGGCCTCCGCCGGCAGACCCGCGGCCGCCGCGAGGGCGGCGGCCGGCAGGGCGACGAGCAGGGTGAGCCCGGTCGCGATCGCGAAGACCGCGACGGCCTCGAGCCAGGTCCACGGCACGCGGGCAGGTGACGGGGCGTCCGACGACGGGCGGGGCGGCGTCGCGGTCGGGCTGGGTGTCGCGGCCGGGGG
>SLNF01000122.1 GCA_007133145.1 Nitriliruptorales bacterium | reverse complement strand
CGCCGCCACCACTGCGCCCAAGGCGAGTGGACGCACGCCACTGCGCGCATCCTCGCCGCCGACCACGGCGAGCCCCCCACGGCCTGGCCGGCACCCCCAGGGCACGCCCCCGCGGCAGCAGCCCCCGCCTCCGTTGCCGCCGCGCGCGGTCGGAGACCGCGAGGGCTAGGAGCCGCTCGCGGGCCGCGCGGCGGCGATGCGGCCGAGCAGGCCGTTGACGAAGCGTCCGGAGTCCTCGGTAGACAGATCCTTCACGAGCCTGATCGCCTCGTCGATCGCCACCGCGGTCGGCACGTCGGTGTGCAACAGCTCGTAGGTGGCAAGCCGCAAGACGTTGCGGTCGACGGTGGGCATGCGCTCGAGGGTCCACCCCTCGGCGTGGGCGCGCAGCCGCGCGTCGAGCGCATCGCGGTGCTCACCGACCCCCTCGACGAGCGTGACGGCGAAGCGCGGGGGCGGGTCCTCCCCGTCGACGTGCTCGGCGAGAACCACCCCGGGCGGACGGTTCCGGACGTCGGCCTCGTAGAGCAGCGCGAGCGCGCGCTCGCGGGCCTCGTGGCGTGAGGGCACCGGGCGCTAGGCCCGCGAGAGGTACGACGCCGAGCGCGTGTCGACCTTGATCGTCTCGCCCGGCTCGATGAACAGCGGCACTGAGACAACCGCGCCGGTCTCGAGGGTCGCGGGCTTCGTCGCGCCCGAGACACGGTCGCCGGCGAAGCCCGGTTCGGTGTCGGTGACGGTCAGCTCGACCGACGCCGGCAGGTTGATGTCGAGGACGTCGCCCTCGTGGAAGACGAGCTCGACGGTGTCGCCGTCGCGGATCCACTGAGCGGCGTCGCCGATGGCCTCCTCGGGCACGAACGTCTGCTCGAAGGTCTCGGTGTCCATGAAGACGAGCTGCTCACCCTCGCGGTAGAGGTACTGGAGGTGGCGGCGCTCGAGGATCGCCTGCTCGAGCTCCTCGCCGGCGCGGAAGGTCTTGTCGATCGTCTTGCCACTCGTCACGCCCTTGAGCGTCGTGCGCACGAACGCCCCGCCCTTGCCCGGCTTGACGTGCTGGAAGTACTCGATGCGCCACAGCTGACCGTCGATCTTGACGGTCATGCCGTTCTTGAGGTTGTTCGTGGAGACCATGCGCGTGTCCTCGCGACGTCGGCCCGCTCGGGGCTCTCAGCAGACGATGAGCTCGGTGGGGGCGGCGGTCAGCACTGTGGCGCCGTCGTCGGCCACCGCCACGGTGTCCTCGATGCGCACGCCCCCGAGGCCGGCGACGTAGGCGCCGGGCTCGACGGCGACCGCCATGCCTGGCTCGAGTGTAGCGGCTTCGCCGCGGCGCAGGATCGGCGACTCGTGGACCTCGAGGCCGAGGCCGTGCCCGGCGGGGTGCGCGATCGCCTCGGCGAAGCCGGCGTCGGCGAGACGCCCCTCACAGGCTTCGGCGACCGCGCCTGCGGCCACGCCCGGCGCGACCGCGGCGAGGCCGTCGGCGTGGGCGGCGCGGACCGCCTCGTAGAGCTCGACGAGGCGTGGGCAGGGCTCCCCGACCGCGACGGTGCGGGTCATGTCGGAGGCGTAGCCGCTGACGCGCGCGCCGGCGTCGACGGTGACGAGGTCGCCGGCGGCGATGACCCGGGCGCCCGGCTCGTGGTGCGGCTCGGCGCCGGCGGGACCAGCGGCGACGATCGTCGGGAAGGCGAGGCCGTCGGCGCCGGCCTCGGCGAACCCGTCGGCGATGCGGCGGGCGACCTCGGCCTCGCTGACGCCGGGGGCGAGGCCGCTGAGCACCGCGGGCAGCACCTCGGCGGTGAGCGCGCAGGCGCGGCTGATCGCGGCGAGCTCAACGGGGTCCTTGCGCTGGCGCAGCGCCTCGACGGGGCGACCGGCGGGGGTGACCTCGATGGCCGGCAGGGCCTCGGCGAGAGCGAGCACGCGCCCCCATGCCAGGGTGTGCTCCTCGACGCCGAGGCGGGCGCCGGCACCGAGCCACTCGGCCAGCCAGGCGTCGGAGCGGTCGAGGACGACCGCGACCTCGCCGCCGACCTCGGCGCGGGCGCGCCCGGCGTAGCGCCCGTCGGTGCGCAGCACCGCCGCCTCAGACGTCAACAGCAGCGAACCCGCCGAGCCGGTGAAGCCGGTGAGGTAGCGGACGTTGGCCCGGGTGGTGACCAGCAGCGCGTCGAGGTCGCCGATGCTGCCTGCGAGCCGCGCGCGGCGGGCGGCGAGCACCGCTGGCCCGGTCACGCTCACGCGCCCTCGACGAGATGGCGTGCGGCCAGCGCGGCGAGGTGGTAGCCGTAGGCGCCTGCGCCGGTGATCGTCACCGCGACGACGCCGCTGATGACGCTGTGGTGCCGGAAGGGCTCACGGGCGTGGACCTGGGAGAGGTGCACCTCGACGACGGGGACGTCGAGCAGCTCGACAGCGTCGCGCAGCGCATAGCTGTAGTGGGTCAGCGCCCCGGGGTTGAGGATGACCGCGTCGGTGCCGTCCCCGCGCGCGGCGTGCAGGCGCTCGAGCAGCGCGCCCTCGTGCTCGCTCTGGAAGGCGTCGACCTCGTCGGCGACCGCGGCGACCGCGGCCTCGAGGTCGGCGAGGGTGGCGTGGCCATAGACCGCCGGGTCCCGCGAGCCGAGCTGGGAGAGGTTCGGGCCGTGCGCGAGCAGGACCTGCATTGGGGACGGCTCCTCGTCATTCTCGGGCCCGGGAGTCTACGCTGTCGGTGCACAGGGGGAGCCGAGGTACAGGGGGAGCCGAGGTGAGGTGTCGATGAGCACGATGCTGGCTGGGTTGCAGCGGCTCGGTGCGCGGCTCGCGGGCTGCTCGGCGCCCGGTGACGTCGCCGAGGTCGCCGCGAGCGAGCTTCCCGCCCTGCCGGGGGTGTCCGCCGCCGAGCTCACCGACGGTGCGCAGGCCTGGCCCACGCCGGGCCAGCCGCCCTCCACCGACGACGCCGCCACGGTCGAGCGCCGGGAGCTGCGTGACGCCGACGACCGCGTCCTCGGCGTGCTCGTCGTGCGCTGCGCGCGCCCCGCCGAGACCGAGACCACCGGCGCGATCGACGTCGCCGCGCACCTCGTCCAGTCGGCCCTGCGGGCGCTCGCCCCGACGCTCGAGCGCACCGCCGTCTCGCCCCGCGACCGCGAGCTCCAGGCGCTGACTGGGGCGATGACCGAGACCCTCGACTTCGGCCAGATCTTCGAGCGCGTCTCCCGCGTCGTCCGGCTGCGCCTGCGCGCGCATACCGTCTCGGTCTTCGAGACCGACGGCCACCGCATCCGACTGCTCCGCACTGACCTCGCGACGACCGGCGACGGTCGTCAGCTGTCCCTGCCCCTCGACGACCTGCCGCTCGACGAGCACGCGCGCAACCTCCTCGACCGGGTCACCGCCGCCGGGGCGATTCTCGCGGTGGCCCACTGGCCTGCGCTGCGCCCACTGGAGCTGCGCCCCTCCGACGCGGTGCTCGCCGCCGCGCACCGCCTCGAGGACGGCGCGAGGGTGCTCCTGCTCGCCGGCGTCGACGCGCCGGAGCGTCTCGGCGCCGCCGACATCGCCTACCTCGAGGAGCTCGCCCGGCTCACCGCGCTCGCGCTGCGCAACGCCCGCCTCTACGAGGACGCCCGCGAGAGCGCCGAACGCGACCCGCTCACGGGCCTGAAGAACCGCCGGGCGTTCTGGACCGAGCTCGCCGCCGAGCTCACCGGGTCACACCCCCACACCGCCCTGGCCCTCCTCGACCTCGACGACTTCAAGGCCATCAACGACAACCACGGCCACGCTGTCGGCGACGCCGTCCTCGAGCACGTCACCCACCGGCTCGTCCGCGTGGTGCGTCACACCGACCTCCTCTACCGCCTCGGCGGCGACGAGTTCGCCGTCGTCATGCCCGGCGCCCACCACACCGCCGCCCGTGACGTCATCGCGCGCGCCACCGCCGCGATGGCCTCAGCCCGGATCGCCCTGCCGACGCCGTCGCTGTCAGCGGGCGTGGCCGCCGCGCCGGAGGCCGGCACGACCGCCGAGGCGCTCTACGCCGCCGCCGACGCCGCGCTCTACGAGGCGAAGGAGCGCAAGGGCGAGGGTGGCGACCGTGTCGTCCCCGCCATCGAGCGGTAGGGCGCACCCCGGCAGCGCGGCTCAGGCGAGGCTCGCGCAGACCTCCTCGACCGCGCCGGCGGGCACGTGATCGACGACGGTGGCCTCTCCGGGGCGCACGCAGAGGATGAAGCGCAGGCCGTGGCCGCGGGCCTTCTTGTCCCGAGCGACGACCTCGGCGACCGCGCCGGGGTCGAGGCGCACCCCGCCGGTGGGCAGCCCGAGGCCCTCGAGCAGCGCGACGGTGCGCGCGGCCAGGCCCTTCTGGGAGATCCCGAGACGCTCGCCGAGGCGGGCGGCGGCGACCATGCCCAGGGCGACAGCCTCGCCGTGGCGGTAGCGGGTGTAGCCGGTGAGCGCCTCGATGACGTGCCCGATGGTGTGGCCGTAGTTGAGGAGCATGCGCTCACCGCCCTCGCGCTCGTCGCCCGAGACGATCCGGGCCTTGACGGCGACACCCCGACGCACGACCTCGGTGAGCACCGCAGGGTCACCGGCGACCGCGGCGACGGGCTCGGCCTCGAGGCGCTCGAGCACGACCGGATCGTCGATGAAGCCGTACTTGACGGCCTCCCCGAGCCCGGCGCGCCGCTCGCGTTCGGGGAGCGTCGCGAGCGTCCGGGTGTCGGCGAGGACGACGCGGGGTTGGTGGAACGCCCCGACGAGGTTCTTGCCCTCGGGCAGGTTGATCCCCGTCTTGCCGCCGACGGCGGCGTCGACCTGCGCGAGCAAGGTGGTGGGCACCTGCGCGACGGCGACCCCGCGGTGCCACGTCGCGGCGAGGAAGCCGGCGAGATCGCCGACGACGCCGCCCCCGAGGGCGACGACGAGGTCGTCGCGCCGCAGGGGGATCGCCGCGAGGCGGTGGTAGCCGGTCTCTGCCACGGCGAGGCTCTTGGCGTCCTCGGCGTCGGGCACGATGATCGTGTGGACCTCGAGGCCGGCGGCGGCGAGCCCCGTGCGCACCGCGTCGCCGTAGAGCCCGTCGACGGTGGCGTTGGTGACGAGCGCGGCGCGAACGGCGTGGTCGGGCACCGGTAGGTGGCGGGCAAGGTCGGCGAGCAGTCCCTCGCCGACGATGACGTCGTAGCCGCGCTCGGCGAGGTCGACACGCAGCCGCGCAGGGGCGCTCACCCTGCCTCCCGAAGCCGGTCCTCGAGGGCGCGCAGGACATCGGCGGCGACGGCCTCGACGGGGCGGTCACCGACGTCGACCGACACGTGCGCCGCGGCGGCGTAGGCGGGCTCGCGCTCGGCGATGAGGGCGGCGAGGCGTGCCTCGGCGTCGTCCTGGCCGCCGAGCAACGGGCGGCGACCCGAGTGGCGGCCGGCCTCGACGCGACGGGCGAGCACCCCGGGGTCGCCGCGGAGTCGGACGACGTGGGCGCTCGCGCGGAGGGCCTCGGCGTTGGCGGGGTCGACGACCACGCCACCGCCGCAGGCGACGACGAGGCGGGTGCGCTCGGCGATCGCGGTGATCGCGTCGGCTTCGAGGGCGCGGAAGGCCACCTCGCCGTCGACCTCGAAGATCTCGGCGATGCGCTTGCCCGTGGCCTGCTCGATGAGGTCGTCGGTGTCGACGACCTGGCGGGAGAGCCAGGCCCCGAGCAGCCGGGCCACCGCGCTCTTGCCGACCCCCATGGGCCCGATGAGGGCGACGTTGCGCTCGTCGAGGATCGCCTCGCCGTCGGGGATCGGCGCGCCGGTCACGGCCGCACCGTCGCGCGGTAGGCCTCGAGGTTGCGCTGCACCTCCGCGAGGCTGTCCCCTCCGGTCTTCTCGAGCAGGGCGTCGGCGAGCTCGAGAGCCACGACGGCCTCGGCGACCACGGCGGCGCGCGGCACCGCGCAGACGTCCGAGCGCTGGGTGATCGCCTCGGCGGCCTCGCCGGTGCCGACGTCGACGGTGCGCAGCGGCTGGGTCAGGCTCGAGATCGGCTTCTTCGCCGCGCGGACCCGCAGGACCTCCCCGGTGCTCATCCCGCCCTCGATGCCCCCCGCGCGGTGGGTGGCCCGGCGCACCCCGTCCTCACCTGGCACGATCTCGTCGTGGGCGGCCGAGCCGGGCACGCGGGCGGTGGCGAAGCCCTCCCCCACCTCGACGCCCTTGAACGCCTGGATGCTCATGAGCGCGGCGGCGAGCCGGCTGTCGAGCTTGCGGTCCCAGTGCACGTGACTGCCCAGTCCCGGCGGCAGACCGTAGGCGAGGACCTCGACGACCCCGCCGAGGGTGTCGCGACCCGCCTTGGCCTCGTCGATCGCCGCCTGCATGCGCGCGGAGGCCTCGGGGTCGGCGCAGCGCACAGGGTCGTCGTCGATCGTCTCGGCCTGCCCCGGTGCGGGCAGGGGCGCGTCCGGTGCCACGGTGACCTCGCCGATGCCGACGACGTGGCTGAGCACGGTGACGCCGACAGCATCGAGGAGGCCCCGGGCGACGGTGGCCAGGGCCACGCGGGTGGCAGTCTCCCGGGCGCTCGCGCGCTCGAGGACGTTGCGTACCTCGGTGAAGCCGTACTTCTGCATGCCGGCGAGGTCGGCGTGGCCGGGCCGCGGGCGCGTGAGCGGCTGGCCGCGGCCGGTCTCGGCGACCGCCTCGGGGTCGGCCGGGGGACTCACCGACATCGCCTCGGTCCACTTCGGCCACTCGGTGTTGTGGATGACCACCGCGACCGGCGAGCCGATCGTGAGGCCGTGGCGGACCCCCGCGAGGATCTCGGTGCGGTCGACCTCGAAGTTCATCCGCGGCGAGCGGCCGTGTCCGCTGCGACGGCGCGCGAGCTGGGCGGCGATCGCCTCGGGATCGACCGGCACGCCGGCTGGCAGGCCCTCGAGGATGCCGACGAGGGCGGGCCCGTGGGACTCCCCGGCGGTGAGATAGCGCAGCGTCATGGCGGCAACCCTACCGCCACGGCCCCACCCCGCCCGCGCCGCCGGCGGCCCAGCCGCGGGCCTGCCGGGTCACTGTGTGGCGGGCAGCTGCTCGTCGACCCAGGTCAGCGCGGCGAGGTAGGAGCCGAAGAGCATGCCCGAGGTGATGCCGTGGGCCTCGGCACGCTCGCTGACGCTCGCGAGGTCGCCTTCCTCGTAGGCGGTGACGATGGCGAGGAGGTCGCCGAGGGCGCCGGAGCCCTCGAGCAGCGCGGCGCGCACCGCCGGACCGGCGGAGATCCGCTCGAGCAGCCGCTCGGCAGGCTCGTGGAGGATCGCCTCGAGCAGCGAGAGCATCCCGCTGAGGAAGGCGTCGAGGGGGGCGACGTCGATCGGGGTGCGCTCGGCGAGCAGTTCGGCGAAGCGCGCGCGGGCCACGGCGCTGGCGACGACCTCCGCGGGGAGGCCGGCACCGAGGCGCGCGAGGCTCGTGAGCGACACCCAGTGCCGCACCCCCTGGGCGCCGAGCAGCACGAGGCCGTGGCGGATCGACTCGATGCGGCTCCTCCAACCGAAGAACGCGGCGTTGGCGTAGTTGAGGAACTTCACCGACAGCGCGACGTCGTGCTTGATCGCGCCCTCGACGGCGTCGAAGTCGATCTCCTCGGCCTGGACGAGCGCGAGCAGACGCAGGTGGTTCGCGCGGCTGGCGTCGAGGCGGCGACCGCGCACGAGCGTCGAGGTGCGGAAGAACGCCCCGGTGAGCTCGTCGGCCTCGAGCGAGCGCGCGAGGCGGAAGTCGGCCTCGTCGTCGACACCGCTGAGCAGCAGCGCGAGCCCAGCGCGGCGGACCGCAGCCGCGTCGCGGCGGACCTTGCCGGGCTCAGGCCCGGCGGTGACCGTCGCGAAGTCCACCGGCAGCGCGGCGAGGCGGGGATCGCCCTCGCGGGCCTCGCCGAGGCCGATCCGGTGGCCGCGCTCGCGCAGCGCTGTGAGCGCGGCGGCGACACGTTCGTCGGCCGCGGCGCCGGCGTCGAGGACGATCGTCGCGAGCGACGGCGGCAGCGGGTCGAGGGCGCCGGCGAGCAGGAGGTCGGTCGTGGCGGGCACGAGCACCGGCCTTCCCCCGGTCAGCGTCTCGATGTCCATCTCGAGGAAGACGTCGTTGAGGAGCCTGCCGGTGGCCGTCGAGGGGTCGAGCTCGCCGAAGACGTCGGCGAGGTCGGTGGCCTGTCCCACGAGCTGGTAGGCCACGACGACGAGGTCCCGGTCGAAGACCGGCTGCCGCGCGATGAGCACGCTGCCACGCTCGGGCGCGTCCGGGCGCGTCATCGGATGGCGCTCACTTGCGGACCGTCTCACCCTCGCACAGGGTCAGGCGCAGGTCCTCGCCCCGACGGTCGCGGTAGCGCAGGTCCACGCACGGGTCGTCGATCGACAGCACCCGCAGGGTCTGCGCGAAGTCCTGCCCCTCGGTGACGTCGTAGCCGCGACCGTTGACCGTCACCTGCGCGGTCGGGGTGCCGGCGTCGACGTAGATCTCCTCGAGCTCGATCGTCGTGCCGTCGACAGTGACGCCGTTGGCGTTGTCGGGCTCACCGGGGTCGATGACGGGCTCGTCGTTGTTGTCCGGATCACCCGGGTCGAGGGGGGGCGGATCGGGGTCGAAGGGGTCCGGGTCGGGGTCGTCGGGGTCGCCCGGGTCGAGGGGGTCGGGGTCATCGGGGTCGAAGGGGTCGGCGTCGTCGACGACGAGCTGCTCGAAGGGATCGCGGGCGGTGAAGACCTCGAAGGTCTCCTCGGCCTCGTCGTCGAGCTGCTCGTCGAGCTCGGCGAGGTCGTCCTCGAGCTCCTCGTCGACCGCCTCGTCCGCCTCGCGCTCACGCTCGCGCTCAGCCCGCTCCCGCGCCTCGCGGGCGGCCCGCGCGGCGTCCTCCTGCTCGGTGGCGTCGTCGTCGCCGCCGAAGTAGACGAGCGGGACGACGACCACGGCGGCGAGCATCGCGACGGCGAGCGCGCCGAGGGCGAGCCACAGTCCGCGGTTCACTGGCTTTCCTCCTCATCGAGCTCGAGCGCCTCGTCACCATTGTCCTCGGTGTCGTCGTCGGCGTCAGGGTCGACCGGCTCGGCGTCGGGGTCGACCGGCTCGGCGTCGGGATCGACCGGCTCGGCGTCGGGATCGATCGGCTCGGCGTCCTCCTCGAGGGCGGTGTCGGCGACGTCGACGACGGCGAACACGCGCCCGGTCCAGTTCACCGACAGCGTCGGGAAGCCCACCTCGCTCTCGTTCAGCGCGATGGTCTCGACGAGCATCGCCCGGGGCACGTCGACCTCGAAGCGGCGGAAGAGGTCGACGACCTGGAAGTAGCCGCCCTCGACGGTCATCGAGAACGTGACGTCGGCGAGCACGGTGTCGGGCTCGCCGGTCGGCGGGGCGTCCTCGACGGCGACGGGCTGGCCGAAGCTCAAGTTGAGGATGTCGACGCCGGCGGCGTCGGCGGTGTCCTGGAACTGCCGCAGCGACGTGGGCTGGTCGACGCCGGGGGGGACGTACTCCTCCATGAGCGCGAGCTCGGCGCGGTACTCGACCTGCTCCTCCTCGACGCGGCGCAGCTCGGCGATCTCGGTGCGCAGGCCCGAGGCCTCGGTCTCGAGCCGGGCCGTCTCCGCCTCGAGGTCCTCTTGCTCCTCGAGCAGCGGCTGGTAGAGGAGGAACCAGTACGCCACCCCGAGGACGACCAGGACGCCGAGGGCGATGAGCGGGGCGCGGTAGCTCATCGCTGCGCCTCCGGAGGCAGGCCATCGGCGTAGCGCTCGGTGTAGACGTCGTCGTCGAGGTCGATCGTGCCGTCGAAGTTCGTGACCTCGGTCTCGCCGATGTCAGCCACCCCGGCGGTGGAGAGGTAGGTGTTGAAGAACCCGCGAGCGCCCTCGAAGTCGATGAGGACGGTCTGCACCCCCGGGGCGAGCTCGTCGACGGAGTACCCACTCGTCGAGATCTGCCCGACGCGCACGCCCGCAGCGATCTCCCCGGGCACCGGCTCGGTGGGTTCTTCGACGTTGACCGCCAGGGAGAGCAGCGAGGCGTCGCCGGGGAAGGCCAAGGCGAGGTCGTTGAGCACCCGGGCCCAGGAGATCTCCCGCTCCATCGCGCTGGCGAGCAGCTCGCCCCGGGTCGTGTGACGGTCGAGCAGCTCGCGGAACTCCTCGAGCTCGGCGAGCTCGGCCTCGAGACGGGCGACGTCCTCGGCGGCGCGGTCGCGCTCGTCCTCGGCCTGGCGGACCTCGTTGGCCTGGTAGGCGTAGAGCCCGCCCATGATCGCCAGGGCGAGCAGGACGACGAGGATCGACAGGCGGATCGACCGCCGCGCCCTCGAGCGTTGCTCGAGCTCGCGCGGGAGGAGGTTGACCCTCGCGCTCATTCGGCCGCCCCGAGGGCCAGGCCGATGGCCACGGCGAGGAACGGTTGGGCGTCGATGAGGTTGCCGCGCTCGACGTTGAGGTCGCCGATCTCGAGCTCACGCATGGGCTGCGCGTGGACGACGTCGATGCCCAATGTCTCCCCCAAGCGCTCGACGAGTCCGGGCAGGAGGCTCCCGCCCCCGGTGACGACGAGCCGGTGGATCGGCACGGCGTCGGGTTGGGCAGTGTAGTAGTCGACCGAGCCGCGGATCTCGTCGACGAAGCGGCCAGCGCGCTCGGCGACGATCCGCGCGGCCTCCTCGCCGGTCTCGGTCGCGTCGATGCCGTAGTGCGCCTTCGCGGCCTCGGCTTCCTCGAGGCTCATCTCCAGGGAGCCGATGAGCGCATCGGTGATCTGCGAGCCGCCCATGAGGAGGATGCGCACGAAGCGCGGCGCGCCGTTCTCGTGGACGACGATGTTCGTGATCGAGGAGCCGATGTCGAGGATGAGCTCGCCGCCCGCGTCGTGGACGACCTTCTCCGGCGCGAGGCAGCGCAGGACCGCGAAGGCGTCGAGGTCGAGGAGCTTGGGGCGCAGCTTCGCCGCGTCGGCGACCTCGACGATCGCGTCGACCATCTGCCGCTGGGCGGCGACGAGGAGGATACGGCTGAGCTTCTCGCCCTCGGCGTTCTCGAACTGCTCGAGGGTGTGGAAGTCGAGCACGGCCTGCTCGATGGGGATGGGGATCGCGTCGGCGGCCTGGAACTGCAGCGAGGCGCGCAACTCGTCGTCAGGCAGGTACGGCACCTCCAACTGCCGGACGACCACCTGCTGGTTGGCGACGCCGAGAGCGACCTCGCGGCCCTGGAGCTTGCGCTGCGCCCAGAGGTCGCTGATCGCGCGGGCGACGACGTCGGGCTGGCTGATCTCCCCGTCACGCACCGCCCCGGGGGGCAGGAGGACCTGCCCGATGCGCTCGAGCGTGGGCACGCCGCGCCCGGTCTTGATCTGTGCGGCCCGCACGGCCGAGGAGCCGATGTCGAGCCCGATGGTCGTGGTCATGCGCCGTAGCCTCGCACATCATCCCGCGGACAGCCCAGCCGAGCCGGCCCCGGTCCGGAGAGGGCCGCCGACGGGCCGTCCAGTCGCACGGTCGGTGCGAACAGCGAGTTCGGGGTAGGGAAGAACCGTGGGGAGCCCGGCGACCCCCCACGGTTCTCAGGGTCCGTGCGAACGCGGCTCAGCGCTCTCCGAGCGCGTGGCCGCGTCGGCCAGCTCGCCTTCCTAGTCGGTCACGTAGGTCATCTCGCCATCGTTGGACGGGCAGCCACCCGAGCTCCAGGCGTCGCTGTCGGGGATGCCGCCGGTCGACGAGTCGTAGATCACGTGCCCGAAGTCTCCGTCGAGTTGCTCGTGCGTACCACAGATCGTGAAGGCCCCGCCGTCCTCGCTGTAGAAGAGCGAGATGTCATCGCTCGAGCGAACCACCTCGCCGACGTCGGCCAGCGCAGGGGCTGCGCCGCCAGAGGTCCGCGTCGCCGCCGTCTCCACTTGGATCGCGGCGTTGCGCACGTCGGACTCGGTCGAGCCCTGCCAGGCGGCTTCACGCTGGTTGAGGAAGATCGGAATGGCGATCGCGGCGAGGATGCCGATGATGATGACCACGACGAGGAGCTCGATGAGCGTGAACCCCTCGTCCTTCTCGTCGATGCGCTTCCAGATAGCGCTCATGTACTTGCACCTCCGGTGCTCGTTGACGGTGCAAGTCGCAGGCCACGGCGCCGCTGCCGCGGTGGCCGAGGACGCGAGTCTTGGCGCGAGGCAGCCCGGCTGACCCTGGCTCATGACGATGATGGCTACGGGCCCCGTGGCGTTGCTTCCCCGTCTCACGACGAGATCGCCCGTTCTGCTCCAGCGACTTGCGCGTACACCCCATGCATCGGCACCGCGTGGCGATGACTTGAGGGCCATCGCTGCACCGGTCCCGTCGCGCGCCGCGGACCGTCGCTCGCTCAGCACCGCGACGGCGCCGGCCTGCGCCGACGGTCCGCCGAGGGACTGGGCCTCGCCGGCGCCTCTCGACCGTCGCCCACCGCGACGAGAGCGTCCGCCCGCGGCGGACCGGGCGACGCGCGACGGCGCCCCCGACCCCGGTTCGCTGCTGCGTGCGCGGAGTGCGCATGCGGGCGACGGCGCCGGGCACGTGACGTCGTCGCCGTCGCGCAGGACGGCACCGCCACGGCGCCGCCGACCTACTCGATGAGGTCGAAGACCTGGAACATCGGCATGTAGAGCGCGATGACCATCGCGCCGATGACGCCGCCGAGGACGGCGATCATGAGTGGCTCGAGCATCGCCGTGAGCGACTCGGTCGCCGCGCTGACCTCATCGTCGTAGAAGTCCGCGATCTTGCCCAACATCGCGTCCATCTGCCCGGTCTCCTCGCCCACGGCGATCATCTGCACGACCATCGGGGGGAACACCGCGTGGCCCTGCAGGGGCTCCGCGACGCTCTGGCCCTCCTTCACGGCGTGCTGGACGTCCCTCGTCGCATCGCTGATGACGCCGTTGTTCACCGCGTCGGAGGTGATCTCGAGCGCCGAGAGGATCGGCACCCCGGCTTGGAGCAGCGTGCCGAGGTTGCGGGCGAAGCGCGCGAGGGCGAGCTTGTGGAAGAGGTTGCCGAACACGGGCAGCTTGAGCTTGAGCGCGTCGAGGCGGTAGCGGATCGCGGGCTGCTTGCGCGCCCACGCGAAGGCCTTCCAGGCCGCGAACGGCGCGATGAGCAGCAACCACCAGAACGAGGTCACGAGGTTCGACAGCCCGAGGAGGATGCGCGTCGGAAGCGGGAGCTCTCCGCCGAGCTCGGCGAACATCCCGACGAAGATCGGGACGATGAAGATGAGCATCACCGTCGTGAGGATCACCGCGAGCGCGAGCACGACCACCGGGTAGGTCAAGGCCGACTTGATCCGTCGACGGAGCTCGACGTCCTTCTCGAGGGTGTCGGCGATGCGCAGGAGCACCTGGTCGAGCAGCCCGGCGGCCTCACCGGCGCGCACCATCGCGACGTAGAGCCGGGGGAACTCCTCGTGGTCGCCGAGGGCGTCGGAGAGCGCCCGCCCCTGCTCGATCTGGGTGCGCACCTCGCCGACGACCTCGGCGAGACGTCGGCTCTCGGTCTGCTCGGCGAGGATGTTGAGGGCACGCACGAGCGAGAGCCCCGAGCCGATCATCGTCGAGAACTGCCGGCTGAAGATGGCGAGATCCTTGAGCGTGACGCGGTTGCCGCCCAGACCCGGGACGCTCAGCTCGCGTTGGAGGCCCTTGCCCTCCTTCGACTCGGTGATCGCCACCGGCGCGTAGCCCATCTCGCGCAGCTTCGCGGCGACGGCGCGGTCGTCGGGGGCGTCGATGGAGCCCTTGAGGGTCTTGCCCGCGCGGTCACGGACGGTGTAGTCGAAGGTGGTGGTCTTCTCGGGCGAGAGCGTCGGCATGGCGAGCTCCTAGGCGCGACCGGACAGGCGGTTGAAGTCGGCGACGTTGTTGCACTTCTCGAGGGCGGCGTCGTAGGTGACCTTGCCCGCCTTGACGAGGTCGGCGAGGGACTGGTCCATCGTGATCATCCCGTGCTGTTTGCCCGCCTGGATCGCCGAGTACATCTGGTGGGTCTTGCCCTCGCGGATGAGGTTCTTGATCGCCCCGGTCGCCACCATGACCTCGGTCGCGGCGACGCGGCCCTGGCCGTCGGGGGTCTTGAGCAGCGTCTGGCAGACCACGCCCTGCAACGCACCGCCGAGCATCACCCGGATCTGCTCCTGCTGGTGGGGGGGGAAGACGTCGACGAGACGGTCGACGGTCTGCGGGGCGTCCTGGGTGTGCAGCGTGCCGAAGACGAGGTGGCCGGTCTCGGCGGCGGTCAGCGCCACCTGGATGGTCTCGAGGTCGCGCATCTCGCCGACGAGGATGACGTCGGGGTCCTGGCGGAGCGCATGCTTGAGGGCTGCGGCGAACGAGAGGGTGTCGCCCCCGACCTCGCGCTGGTTGACGATCGACTTGCGGTGGGTGTGGAGGAACTCGATGGGATCCTCCACGGTCATGATGTGGGAGGAGCGGTGGCGGTTGACGATGTCGATGAGCGAGGCCAGCGTCGTCGACTTGCCCGAGCCGGTCGGCCCGGTCACGAGCACGAAACCGCGCGGCAGGTAGGCGAAGTTCGCGATCTGCGGCGGCATACCGAGGGTCTCGAGCGGCACGATGTCGAAGGGGATCGCGCGCATGACCGCGCCGAGCGAGCCGCGCTGCTGGAAGACGTTGACGCGGAAGCGGCTGACGTCGGGCACGGCGTAGGACAGGTCGAACTCGAGGGTGGTCTCGAAGGCCTCGCGCTGCTTCTGGGTCAGGATCGAGTAGATGAGCTTCTGGAGCTCCGAGGCGGTGAGCTTCGGGTAGCCGTCGAGGGGCTCGACGTCACCGTGCACCCGAACCATCGGGGGCAGGTCCTCGGTCAAGTGGAGGTCGCTACCGCCGAGCTCGATGAGCT
Organism: Nitriliruptorales bacterium; assembly: GCA_007133145.1. GTDB lineage: Bacteria > Actinomycetota > Nitriliruptoria > Euzebyales > Egibacteraceae > T1Sed10-49. The sequence goes on along the minus strand of SLNF01000122.1, from coordinate 7,226 downwards.
TACCGAGCACCTCGTGGAGGTCGATCTCGGTCTCCTGCTCGTAGGCGAGCAGATGGGCCGCCCTCGGCGGCTCCTCGGCCGACGCGGGGCCGGCGGGGTCGCGCCGGGCTCCGGGGCGGTGGCCGTTGGTCTCGTCGACGCCCGCAGGGGGCTGCGGCGTCGTCGGTTCGCGGCGATCGGCCATGATCTCGATGGCGTCGAGCAGTTCACCCCGCACTGCGAGCGCGGCCCTGCAGTCGAGGCCGGTCTCGGCTCGGACCCGGCTGAGGGCCGCTTCGGCGTGCGGGTCCACTACGGCGACGACGAGGCCGTGGGCCCCGTCGAAGCGCACCGGCAGGGCTTGGACGTCGCGCGCCACCTCCAGCGGCAGCAGCGCTGCGGCCACGGGATCGATCATCCCGGGTGCGAGATCGGCGAACTCCAGTCCGAGGGACGCCGCCACCGCATCGACGATGACCCTTTCGCTCGCGAGACCGAGGTCGAGCAGCGTCCGCCCGAACGGCGTGCCTGCCTCGCGTTGGCGCTCGGCGACGCGCTCGAGGTCCTCGTCGCTGATGACACCTCGCGCGAGCAGCGTCTCACGCAGTCCCATCGTCGTCATCTCCTCCCGTAGGACCGCAGCCCTCCGCTCCTGCTACGCATCGACACGTGCCGCCCCGAACTGAAGTGCCATGTCGACCGTGCGGCCTTCGGCCGTCGCGCAGATTGGACGTCAGAGATCGTGCCAGCGCTCGACCCGCAGGGCGTCGCCAGCGACGTCGGCGATGTCCAAGTCGCCGTTGAACGTGATCGAGTTGTTGCCGCCGAGACGGCTCTCCCTCGTCGCGTCCATGGCGACATAGGCGATGCCGTCGCTGCTGTAGTTGCCGGAGAGGTCCACGATGCCCCCGGCGCCGATGAGGGACTCGTTGCCCCTCGTGGCCTCCTTCGTGCCCCGGAGCGTGACGTCACCGTCGGCGAGGATGTAGATACCGGGGAAGTGGGGCTCGACGACCGCGTTGCCCTGGCCGCGGAAGCTCCCGCCGTGGCCGTCGGGATGCTGCTCGACGATGATGGAGAACTGGTTCGAGGTTGCGCTTTCACCCGGCGGGCCGCCTCCGGGTCCTCCCCCGCCCGGAGGGCCGCCCATGCCCGCGATGCGGGCGTCGCGATGATGGACGTAGTACACCCTCTCGCTTACGACGTCGCGTGTCACACGCCACTCGCCACCGTTGTACTGCCAACCGTGCTCGCCGCTGTCGAGCCGCCGGTTCGGGTGCCACTCGCAAGGCTGGGGGTTCTCGACCTCGGGGTCCGCGAGGTAGGCGAACCCGTCGGCGCAGAGATCGACCCATTCCTCCTTCTCCCGCAACTCGGCCGCGCTCTGGGAGGTGTAGAGCCCGCGTGCGGTGATGTGCGGGACGGACGTGTACTCACCCTTGCCGATGTACGCACTGCCATCGCTCGCGGAAGGACCCGCCGTCACCCACGTCAACGACTGCGAGATCGTCGAGTACACGTAGTTCCTCACCGACTTGTTCGTGTGCACCGAGCCGTTGTCGCCGAGCACCTCGGAGGCCGCCCCACTGAACCGCAGGTCGCCGGCGGAGAGAAACGCATGGTTGGCCATCCACGAGTCGTCCCCGGCTCCGAAGTCGAGCCTCACGACGCGCGTGTTCGCCGGGTTCTCCTTGCTCGGCACGTAGCCGACCCCGTAGAGCGTCGGCAAGGGCCGCCCGGTCTCGTCCTGCGGCCTGATGAAGACCGCCTCGCCTTGGGCCGTCTCGACGACACAGCTCTCCATCTCGACGGCTCCGAGATCGGCGCACGCGTCGTCGACGGCGTCGGCGATCGCGAGCGCCCAGGCCCTCTCATCCTCGTCATCCGCCGGCGCAGGATGACCCGTGGTCGCCTGCGAGTTCTCCATGCCGAGCGCGAGAACCTGACTGACCCCCGCCTCCACACCCGCCTCGGCGACATGGAGGGCACCCTCGTGCCGCTCCGAGTCCACGCTCGCGCGATTCTCCATCACCGCGTTCGCGACGAGCAGCGTGGCGAGCGTGCCGAGGAGGATCGCCACGAGCAGCGCGAACGGCAGCGCGGCGCCTCGCTCGGACCCGACGGACCGTCCGGTGGCCGTAGTTCGTACGAACATGATCTCCTCACAGTCGCGCTGTTCGCGCATCGACGCCGGCGTCGGCTGAGGGCGCCACCGGCGACCGGTGGCCTCCACGGGGGCTCGGAGAGGCGGTCATTCGACGAGACCGTGCCGATTGACGGAGAACTCCGTCACGCTCGCGGACGGATCGAAGGCGTACCCCTCACGGGCGACGTCCTCGATGGCGATGGTGAGGACGTCGTTGTTGCGCAAGTTGCCCCGGTCCGGGAAGTCCGCCTCGCAGATCGCCTCGCCCCCACGCATCGTGGTCGTGCACGAACCTCCCGGCTCCCCGCCGGGTGAGAGCACCTCGTACTCGACGATCGCGCCCTCGACCGGGCTGCCGTGGCCGTCGGTCACGACGAACTCGACGTCCGCCCGCCAGTTGCCCCGTGAGGTGTCCACCTCGACCCGCGCGACGATGATCTGTGGCGCGCCCTCCACCGTGACGGTCACGCTGTCCTCCGCACTGGCGTCGGCCGTGGCGACGCTCGCGCTGACGTCGTAGGCGCCCTCGACCGCTGCGTCGGACACACTCCATGTCCCCGCATGCCAGGTGCCGTCCCCAGCGGCCTCTCCGGAGGTGGCGTAGACCTCGCTGCCGCCCTCGTGCTCGACCGTGACGTCCACCGTGGCGGTCTCGCCGTCGGGCACCCCACTGATCGCGAGCTCGATGGCCTGCTCACCAGCGACGGTCGCCCCGTCCTCGGGCGCGAGGATCGTGACGTCGAGGGCCTCCTCGGGCTCTTCTCCTTGCAGCGTGACGGTCAGGTCGCCGGTCGCTTCCTCTTCGCCGTCGGTGGCGGTGACGCGCAACGTCGCCGTTGCCGCTCCGCAGGCGTTCGAGTCCCACGTGCCGTGGTAGGAGTGGTCGAAGGGCTCGTAGGCGAGCGCGGCAGGGAACGTCCACGCCTGCTCCCCGCACCGCGCCTCGAGCGTGACGTGGAGGGGATGCGAGAAGTTCAGCCCACCGACGACGGCCCTTACGTTGTAGACGCCGTCGTCGTTGTCGTCGTTCGCGCTGATGCTCGCGATGACGAGGATGGTCCCGTCGGGTTGTCCGCTGCCCCCCGCGAGCGTTGCGTTGCGCATGACGATCGTCGTCGCCACGACCAGCGGACCGGAGGTGTCGACGCCGTGCCCCTCGACTTCGACCTCGAGGTCGACGATCTGCGCGGCGGAGACGTCGGGGGTCGCACCGACGTCGCACGAGAGGTTCGGCAGCACGGCCTGGCGTCCCTCATCGAGGTAGGTGAAGACCCCGCGGTCGACGAGGCGGCGGACGATCGTCCGCTCGCCGTCGTCGTCGCCCCTGCGGAGCGCCATCCCGATGTCAGCGTCCTCGAGGGTGAAGGTGACGACCTCGCCCGCGTTGACGGTGCCGTCGGCCGCGCGATCGATCCAGACCGCCATCGAACGGTCGTCGGACCCCTCGCAGACACCGTCGGCGCCACGCACCTCGTCGCGGACCCGCTCGACGGCGATGCGCGTGGCGTCGAGGTTGCGCGCGAGGTCCTCGGCGGTCCGCTCGGCCCGCAGGGTCGTCGTCGCCACCGCGAGGATCGACCCGCCGACGAGCGAGAGCAGGGCGAGGACGACGAGCAACTCGATGAGGCTCATGCCCTCCTCACGACCCAGCATCAGATCCCCCCCATCGCACCCGCGACCGTCGAGGAGCGGACCTCGAAGTCCCGCGAGCCGCGCTGCCAGGACACGACGACGGTGATGCGGCGCGCGGTCGGTGCCTCCGCGATCTCGGTGACCCAGGTCCGGACGGTGCGACCGTCGCTCTCGTACCAGTGGGGCGAGCCTTCCTCGTCGTCGACGAGCCCTCCGGGAGCGCAGATCGGAGCCTCCTCGAGCGTGCCCTCGCGGTCGATGACCACCTGCTCGCCGATCTCTGCGGCGGGGTCGTCACACAGCGTCTGGGCGATCGCCAGCGAGCCCGCGGGGTAGGTCCGTGCGCGCTCGAGCGAAGCCGTGGCCATCGCCGTCGCCGCTTGGCGGTCCCGGGAGTTCTGCAGTGACCCCAGCGAGGGAATCGCCGTGGCCGCGAGCGCAGCCAATCCGATGGTGAGGACGAGGACGGCGATGAGCAACTCGACGAGCCCGAGCCCCTCGTCGTCGTCGAGGCGGTCCGGACGCGACAGGCGTGCGGCCGGCGACGCCCCCAGCTTCGCCAACACGTGCGACCTCCCTCGCTGAGACGACGGCTCCTGCGGGGGACATCGACCGTGTGGGCTCGGACCTTTAGGAGTCCGGCGGCGCTCAGACCACGACGCGCGCGATCTCCTCGATCGTGGTCTGTCCGAGGAGCACCTTCTCGAGGCCGTCCTCACGCAGGGTCCGCATTCCCTGGTCGCGGGCGACCTGCGCGATCTCGCTGGTGCCGGCCCGCTCGACGGTGAGCCGTCGGATCTCCTCGGTGAGGGTCATGACCTCGTGGATCGCGACCCGACCCCGGTAGCCGGTGTTCGCGCAGGACGCACAGCCGGTCGATCGGTAGATCGTCGGCGGCGCCTCACCCTCCTGCCACCGCAGCCCCGCGGCGGTGAGCTCGGCTCGGGAGGGCTCGAAGGGCTCCTTGCACTTGCCGCAGAGCTTGCGGGCCAGTCGCTGGGCGAGCACGCAGTCGAGGGCCGAGGACACGAGGAAGGGATCGACGCCCATCTCGGTGAGCCGGCTCACCGCGCTCGGCGCATCGTTGGTGTGCAACGTCGAGAGCACGAGGTGCCCGGTCAGCGCCGCCTCCATGCCGATCTTCGCGGTGTCGGCGTCGCGCATCTCGCCGACGAGGACGACGTCGGGGTCCTGGCGCAGGATGGAGCGCAGGGCGGTGGGGAAGGCCAAGCCCGTCTTCGGGTTGATCTGCACCTGGTTGACCCCGGCGAGCCGGTACTCGACGGGGTCCTCGGTCGTGACGATGTTCACACCCGACTTGTTGATGACGTTGATCGTCGCGTAGAGCGTCGTCGACTTGCCCGATCCAGTCGGTCCGGTCACGAGGACCATGCCGTAGGGCTTGCGGAAGCTCCGCTCGTAGCGCCGGTAGTTGGTCTCGAGGAAGCCGAGGTCGGCCAGCTCGAGCAGGATCGCGGTCTTGTCGAGGATCCGCATGACGACCTTCTCGCCGAAGACCGTCGGCAGGGTCGACACCCGCAGGTCGATCACCTTCCCGGCAGTGCGCAGGCTGAGCCGCCCGTCCTGGGGAAGACGACGTTCGGCGATGTCGAGATCGGCCATGATCTTCAGCCGGCTGACGACCCCGGGGATGATCTTGCGGTGCTGGGTCGTGATCTCGTGGAGCACACCGTCGACGCGGTAGCGCACCCGGAGGTGCTGCTCCTGTGGCTCGAAGTGGATGTCGCTGGCGCGGTCGGCGACGGCCTGGCTGATGATGCCGTGCACGAACTTCACCATCGGCGTGTCCTCGGCGATCGCCTGGAGGTCGGCGAGATCGGCGAGGTCATCGGGCTCGTTGTCGACCCCGAGCTCCTTGCCGAGGTCCTCGACGCCCTGCCCCATGTGGGCGTAGCGATCGATCGCCGCCATGATGTCCGAGCGCGTGGCCACGACGGTGCGGACGTCACGGTCGGTGGCGGTGCGGATGTCGTCGAGGGCGAGGACGTTGGCGGGGTCGCTCATCGCGACGACGAGCCGGCCGTCGTCGTCGAGGGCCACGCCCATGACGCCGTGGCGTCGCGCGAGCGATTCGGGGATGAGCGAGGCGGCGGTGGCGTCGAGCGGGCGGTCGGAGAGGTCGACGAACTCGAGGCCGAGGTGGCGGGCCAGCGCGGCGACGAGGTCGCCCTCGCCGACGTGACCCTGCTCCATGAGCACCCGCCCGAGGGACTTGCCCGTGCGGCGCTGTTCGACCCGAGCAGCCTCGAGCCCCCCGCGCGAGACGAGCCCCTCGTCGAGGAGCACGTCGGCAAGCTGTCCGTTGGGCGCGCTCATCGATTCCGACCCTTCCGACCCTCACGTCCGCGCTGCGCGCGCCGGGGCCCCTCGCACGCAGCACCACAACTCCTTGCCCCCATGCCATCGACGGCGGGGACCACCTCCTGAAGCCCCTCGGCGATATCGGCGCCGCTCTCCGCGAGCGGGCGGGCCACGGGGGGTAGGCGGGCGGGCCACGGGGGGTAGGCTGCCTGGCACGAGGGAGGAGGCGGGGGTGCACGCCGCAAGGGCCGAGGTCGTCACCTACGAGGAGGCCCGCGGGCCGCTGCTCGAGCAGGTCTGGCCTCTCAAGCAGCGCGTCTGGCCGGCCTTCATGCTCGAGGACGCCGTCGCCGCGCAGTACTGGCAGGCCATGGAGGAGCGCTTCCCCGACTGCCAGTGGCTGCTCGTCGAAGACGGTGTCGTCCTCGCCGCCGGCCATGCGGTCCCCTTCCACTACGACGGGACGCTCTCTGAGCGCGGCTGGGACTGGGCGCTGGCCCGCGGCGTGCGCGACCACGACGCGGGGCGCTGGCCCAACGCCGTCTCGGCGATCGAGATCAGCGTCGACCTCGACCACCGCGGGCGCGGCCTCAGCCACCGCATGGTCCGCGAGCTCCGGGCGATCGCCCGGCGGCGGCGCGCCGCCCACCTCGTCGCGCCGGTGCGGCCCTCCGGCAAGGCCGACTACCCGCTCGCGCCGATGGAGCGCTACGCCGCCTGGACCCGGCAGGACGGCCTGCCCTTCGACCCTTGGCTGCGCGTCCACGCCCGCCAGGGCGCACGGCGCGTTGGCGTCGCACCGGCATCGATGGAGATCACCGGCACCGTGGGCGACTGGGAGGCGTGGACGGGGATGGCCTTCCCCGACTCCGGGCCCTACGTCGTGCCCGGGGCGTTGTGCCCCGTCGACATCGACGTCGAGGCCGACCGTGGGGTCTACCTCGAGCCGAACGTGTGGATGCGCCACGACCTCCACGCCTGAGGTTGGCGCCGCGGCGTCGCGCGGGCGCCTACCGCGCGAGGCCGCCCCTCCCCCGAGGCAGCCCGCCTCCTCGATGCTCCCAAGCCCCGCGAATGGCGGATCGCGACGCCTTGAGCGCAGAAATCCGCCACTCGCCGGGCGCGGGGCGGCCGGCGCGGGGCGGGG
>SLNF01000210.1 GCA_007133145.1 Nitriliruptorales bacterium | reverse complement strand
GCGGCGTCGACGGCGACGACCGCCGCACCACGCCCGACGAGCGCGCGGGCCGCCGCGACGCCGGAGCGGCCGAGGCCGGCGACGAGCACGCGCGCGGCGTCCCAGCCGCCGGTCACAACGCCCCCGTCCGTGCGAGGTAGTCAGCGTAGAAGAGCCCGATCCCGGCGAGCACGAAGAGCCCGGCGATCATCCAGAACCGCACGATGACCGTCGTCTCCTGCCATCCCCCGAGCTCGAAGTGGTGGTGGAGCGGCGCCATCCTGAACACGCGCCTGCCTGTGAGCTTGAAGCTGCCGACCTGGAGGATGACCGAGACGGTCTCGAGGACGTAGAGGCCGGCGAGGACGACGAGGAGGATCTCGGTCTCGGTGAGCACCGCGAGGGCGGCGAGCATCCCGCCGATCGCGAGCGAGCCGGTGTCGCCCATGAAGATCTGCGCCGGCGGCGCGTTCCACCACAGGAAGCCGAGCGCCGCCCCGGCCGCGGCCGCCGCGGCGACGGCGACGGCGTCGGCGTGGAGCCACGCCTCGACGGTGTAGGCGCCCTGGTAGGCCACGATGACGTCGCCGAGCACCGTGGCCTCGCCAGCGCGGAAGATCCAGTAGGCGATGAAGGTGTAGGCGCCGAAGATCAGCACCGAGGTCCCCGCGGCGAGCCCGTCGAGGCCGTCGGTGAGGTTCACGGCGTTCGACGTCGCCGCGAGGACGAGGAAGATCCACAGAACGAAGAACGCGCCGAGGTCGAACTCCGTCTGGCCGATGACCGACAACCGCGTCGAGGTCTCGGCGACGTACTGGGCGCCGAGCGCGAAGAGCACGGCGACGAGCGCCTGGCCGAGGAACTTCGCCGTCGAGCTCAGGCCCAGGCTGCGGTTGCGGCGCAGCTTGAGGTAGTCGTCGAGGAAGCCGACCGCGCCCATGCCGGCGAACGCGCCCATCGCGAGCAGGCCGCCCGCGGAGAGCCCCGGGCCGACGGTCAGCGTCGCGACGAGGTAGGCCACGAGCGCGGCGATGATGATCGCCGTGCCGCCCATCGTCGGGGTACCGCGCTTGGAGAGGTGGGCCTCAGGACCGTCGTCGCGGATGTACTGCCCGTACCCGCGTCGCCGGAAGAAGCGGATGACGATCGGCGTGCCAAGCAGGGCCAGGACGAGCGCGAGGGCGCCGGCGAGGAGGATGGCGATCACCGACGCTCCTCCATGAGGTCGGCGGCCAGCCCCTCGAGGCCGACCGAGCGGCTCGCCTTGACGAGCACGGCGTCGCCCGGCCTGAGCAGGGCGGCGAGGCGGGTGGCGGCCTCCTCGGCGTCCGCGACGTGCTCGAGGACCCCGGCGAAGCCGCCCTGCCGTGCGCCGTCGGCGATGGGCGTGGCTTCCCCGACGACGAGTACGCCGTCGAGACCGTGCGCGGCGCAGGCGTGGCCGACCTCCCGGTGGGCCTGCTCACTACCGGTCCCGAGCTCGGCCATGAGCCCGAGCACCGCCCAGCGCCGTTGCGCGTCGAGCGCGACGAGGGCCTCGAGCGCCGCCGCGGTCGAGGCAGGGTTGGCGTTGTAGGCGTCGTTGAGGATCCTCGTGCCGTCGGTGCGTCGGCCGAGCTCCATGCGCCAGCGCGAGACCCGTGCGTCGGCGAGGCCGGCCGCGGCGTCGGCGAGCTCGACCCCGCAGGCGTGCGCGGCGGCGAGCGCGGCGAGCGCGTTGCCGACGTTGTGCCGGCCCGGCAGCGGCAGGACGACGTCGACGGCGGCGTCGGGTCCCTCGGCACGGAAGCGCGGCCGGGCCTCGCCGTCGAGGACGACGTCGCGGCCGCGCCAGTCCGCCGCGGCCTCCAGGCCGTAGGTCACGACCCGGGCACGCGTGCGACCGGCCATCGCGGCAACGCGGGGGTCGTCGGCGTTGAGGATCGCCACCCCGCCGGGCTCGAGGGCCTCCACGAGCTCGGCCTTCGCCCTCGCGACGGTGTCGAGGTCCCCGAGGAGCTCGAGGTGGGCGGCGGACACCGCGGTGACGATCGCGACGTCGGCGCGCAGCAGCGCGGCGAGCGGCGCGATGTGGCCGACGCCACGCGCGCCGATCTCGCTGACGAGGACTTCGCTGCCAGTCTCGAGCTCCGTGCAGGTCAGTGGCACACCGAGCTCGTTGTTGTACGAACCGCGGTTGGCGACGACCTTCCGGGTGCGGCCGACCGCGGCGGCGATGAGGTCCTTCGTCGTCGTCTTGCCCTGCGAGCCGGTCAGGGTGACGACGAGGGGGTCGACCTCCTCGCGCAGCCAGGCACCGAGCCCGAGCAGCGCGTCGCCGGGGTCGTCGACGATGATGGCGCCCCGCGCCGCCGCCGGCGGCGACCCACCGGCGCAGCGCGCCTCGGCGCAGAGGTAGCCCGCCGCCCCGCGGGCGAGCGCGTCGCCGATGAAGTCGTGGCCGTCGGCGCGGCTGCCCTCGAGGGGCACGAAGAGCGTGCCGGAGCCCGCCTCGCGGGAGTCGATGGCAACGTGGGTCACCGCCGTCGCACCGGCGTCGTCGGCGAGCAGCACGCCGCCGACGACGTCGGCGACCTGCGCCAGCGACAGCGGGATCATGCGTCCACCTCGGCGAGCGCCGCCGCGGCAACCTCGCGGTCATCGAAGGGGTGGGTCACACCGGCGACCTCCTGGACGGTCTCGTGGCCCTTGCCGGCGATGAGGACGACGTCACCCGGCGCGGCGAGGCCGACAGCCCGCGCGATCGCCTCGGCGCGGTCTGGCACCTCCTCGAAGCTGCCGCCGGCCTGCTCCGCGCCGGCGCGCATCGCCGCGAGGATCACCGCGGGGTCCTCGCTGCGGGGGTTGTCGCTCGTGAGCACCGCATGGTCGGCTCCGGCGACCGCCGCGCGACCCATGTGCGGGCGCTTGTCCTCGTCGCGGTCGCCCCCGCAGCCGAGGACCACGAGCACCCGGCCCTGGCCTGCGGCCCGTTGCAGGCTCGCGAGCACGCTCGCGACGGCATCGGGGGTGTGCGCGTAGTCGACGAGGACGGTGAAGGGCTGCCCGGCCTCGACGGGCTCGAGACGGCCCGGGACGCCGGGCAGTGCGCCCAGGCCGGTCGCGCCGGCGACGGGGTCGACGCCGGCCGCCTCGGCGAGGGCGAGGGCGAGCAGGGCGTTGTCGACGTTGAAGTCGCCGACGAGGCGCGTGCGCACCGCGACGTCGCCGCCCCGCAGGTGCGCGGTGAACCGCGCCCCGTCAGGGCCTGCGTCGACCTCGCTCGCGGTGACGTCGGCGGCGGCGCCGCGTGCCGACAGCGTGACGACGTCGATGCCCGCCTCCTCGGCGAGCCGGCGACCCCACCCGTCGTCGACGGCGACGACGCCGACGCTGGTGTAGGACGGCGCGAAGAGCGTGGCCTTCGCCGCGAAGTAGGCCTCCATGTCGCCGTGGAAGTCGAGGTGGTCCTGGCTGAGGTTGGTGAAGCCGACTGCGGCGAAGCGCGTGCCGGCGACCCGGCCGAGCGCGAGCCCGTGGCTCGAGACCTCCATCGCCGCGGCGCTCACGCCTTCCCCGAGCATGCGGCGCAGCAGGCGCTGGAGGTCGCTGGCCTCCGGGGTCGTGCGGACCCCGGCGACGCTGTGCCCGGCGACGCGCGTCTCGATCGTGCCGACGAGGCCGGTGCGGTGCCCCGCCGCGGCGAGGATCGCCTCGAGGAGGTAGGCCGTCGTCGTCTTGCCGTTCGTGCCGGTCACCCCGAGCAGGCGCAGACGGGTCGACGGGGCCCCGTGGACGAGCGCGGCGGCAGGGCCGAGGGCCGCGGCGACGGAGGGCACAGCGACCTGCGGCAGGTCGACGTCGAGCCAGCGTTCGACGAGCAGGGCGGCAGCCCCGGCGGCCGCGGCCGCCGGCGCGAAATCGTGACCATCGGCGCGCTGGCCCGGTCGACAGGCGAAGAGGGTGCCGTCGGCGACGTCGGCGCTGTCGTGGGTGACGTCGCGGACCGAGGTCGTCGGCTCGCCCCGCAGGACGCCGCCGGTGGTGGCGGCGACCTCGGCGAGGGTGACGGGCGGGACGTCGGCGGACACGGGGGTGCGCGCTCCAGGGTCGCTATCTGCGGACGAGGTGGAGGATACGCACCGGCGCCTCCGCGTCCCCGCAGGGGGGACGACCGATGGTCCAGCCCGCATCGCTAGTCCCCGTCGTCGGCCGGGGGCGCGACGAGGCCTTCGACGGCCTCCCCCGCCGGCGGCGTCTCCCCGGTCTCCCGGGGCTCCTCGGAGGCCGGCACCGGGTCGCGCCCTGTGGCGTCGCTCGGGGTGACCCGCCGCCGGGCGAGGGCGGCGTCCATGAGCTCGGCGAACAGGGGCGCGGCCACGACCCCGCCGTAGAAGTCGCCCTGCGGCTCGTCGACCATGACCGCGATCGCCACGCTGGGCTCCTCCGCGGGAGCGAACCCGCCGAAGGTCGCGATGTAGGCGCCCGGCTCATAGCCCCGCGAGGTCGTCGACGGCTTCTGCGCGGTTCCGGTCTTGCCGGCGACGCGGTAGCCGGGCACCGCCGCGGCCTCGCCGGTGCCGTCCTCGACGGCGGCGACGAGGAGGTCACGCACCGCCGCGGCGGTCGAGGGCGAGAGCACGTCGTGGCGCGGCGTCTCGGCCGCGGCGACGAGCGCGCCGTCCTCGACGCTGCCGCGGACCACCCGCGGTTCGACGCGCACGCCGTCGTTCGCGATCGTCTGGAACACCCCGGCGGTCTGCAGCAGCGTGCCCGACACGCCATGGCCGATCGCCACCGTCGGCTTCGTCGTCGCGTACCAGTGCTCGAGGTGCGGGACGATGCCACCGGACTCGCCGGGGAAGTCGGCGCCGGAGGGCGTGCCGAGCCCGAAGGCCCGGAGGTGCTCGAGCAACTGCGCCTCCTCGAGGCGCTGCGCGATCTGGATCGTCCCCACGTTGGACGACTGCGCCATGATCTCCTCGACGGTCAACGGCCCTGCCGCCCGGTGGCTCGCATCGCTGAAGGGCTTGCCGCCGATGGTGATCGACGTCGGCACCTCGAAGGTCTCGCCGGGGTCGACGACGCCCTCCTCGATCGCCGCGGCGACGGTGATCGCCTTGTTCACGCTGCCGGGCTCGAAGACGTCGGTGACGGCCCGGTTGCGCCGCTCGTAGGCGGTCGCCTCGCCGATCGCCGCAGGGTCGTAGCCGGGTTGGGAGGCCATCGCGAGGATCTCGCCGGTCTCGACGTCGAGGACGACGGCCGAGGCCCCGATCGCGTCGTGCTCGTCGACCGCCTCGGCAAGCAGGCGCTCGGCGGCATCCTGGATGGGCCGGTCGAGGGTGAGCACGACGTCCCGGCCGGGCACCGACGGCTCGACCTGACGTGGCGAGGCCGAGATCTCCACCCCACCAGGGGCGCGCTCCTGGCGCAGCAGCCCCGGCTCGCCGGCGAGCTCGGCCTCGAGGGCGACCTCGAGCCCCGACAGGCCCTCGCCGTCGAGTCCTGCGAAGCCGACGACCTGCGCGGCGAGCGGGCCGGCGGGGTAGCGCCGGCGGGGCTCCTCGACGACGCCGATGCCCGGCAGGCGCATCGCGCCGACCTGCTCGCCGACGGCCCGGGGCAACTGCCGCCCGAGGTAGACGAAGCCGCTGTCGCGGGTGAGGCGCTCCATGAGCGCGTCGAGGTCGGCGTCGAGGAGGGGCTCGAGGTCGGCGGCGACGTACGTGGGATCGATCTCGGCGCGTGCGAGCAGGCGAGGGTTGGCGTAGACGGTGCTCGCAGGCACGGAGATCGCGAGGGGGTCGCCGGCGCGGTCGTAGATCGCCCCGCGCTCGGCGGGCAGGGTCACCTCGCGGGTGGCCTGCTGCTCCGCCGCCGCACGGTACTCGTCGGCCGAGACGACCTGGACGGTGACGAGGCGCCACCCGATCGCCACGGTGAGCAGGAGGTAGATGAGCAGGAAGACGCCGAGGCGTCGACCCGACCGCGCCCGTCCCACCGCCCCGGCGAACCCGCTCCCGGCCGCCACGCCGGCTCAGCCGTCCCGGGCGAGGGCGTCGGCCTCCTCGGGCGCCGGCCCGCTGGGTCCCGCCGGCTCGTCGAGCACGAGGTAGCCGGGCTGGCGTGCCGGCACCATGCCGAGCTCCCCGGTTGCGATCGCGTGGATGCGGTCGGGGGACTCCAGGGCGGCAACCTCGGCGGCGAGCTCGGTCGAGCGCTGGGCCAGGCCATCGACCTCGGCCTCGAGCGCCCGGGCCTGGAAGGCGGCCTCGGCGGCGAGCGCATGGAGGGAGACGACGCCGAAGACCCCGAGCGCAAGGGTCAGCACGAGCAGGACGAGGTAGCGTCGATGGTGACGGGGACGGTCAACGACGCGCAGCTCGGGTCGCCCGGAGGCGGCCGGGACGCCCTCCTGCGGTCGCGGTGTCGGTGCCCGGTGGGTCGCGGGGGAAGGAAGCGCGGCCATCGGGGCTCCTCTCTTGATGCGTGGGCGGAGATCAGGGGTGGTCGGCGCCGAGGTCCTCGGGCAGGGGGGCGGCGGTGCGCTCCGCGGCGCGCAGCCGGGCGCTGCGGGCCCGCGGGTTCGCCGTGGTCTCCTCCGGTGGGGGTTGCTCGGCGCCGCGGGTCAGCGGGGTGATCGCCGGCTCGCGACCACAGCCGCAGATCGGCAGGCCCGGGGGACAGACACAGCCGCGTGCCGCCGCGGCGAGCAGCCGCTTCGCGAGGCGGTCCTCGCCCGAGTGGTAGGCGAGGACCGCCACGCGCCCACCCCGACGGTCCGTCCGCGCCGGCTCGAGCAGCTCCAGCGCCTGGGGAAGGGAGGCGCGGAAGCGCTCGAGCTCGGCGTTGACGGCGATGCGGAGCGCCTGGAACGTG
>SLNF01000144.1 GCA_007133145.1 Nitriliruptorales bacterium | reverse complement strand
TCGAGGGCGGCGTTGAACGTCGCCGAGGGCCGCATGACCTCGGCGGCCCGCTCGCGGTCCGGCCAGTAGTAGCCGCCGAGGTCGACGGGCTCGCCCTGCACCGCGGCGAGCTCGTCGATGATCGTCTGCTCCTGCTCGGCGAGCTCGGTGGCGAGCTCGGTGAAGATCTCCGCAGCCGCGGGGTCGTCGGTCTGGCTCGCGAGCGCCTGCGCCCAGTAGAGGGTGAGGTAGACGTGGCTACCGCGGTTGTCGAGCTCGCCGACCTTGCGCGAGGGCGAGCGACCCTCCTCCAGGTAACGCGCCACGGCGGTGTCGAGGGTGCGGCCGAGCAGCCGCGCACGCTCGTTGCCGAAGCGGTCGGCGAGGTGCTCGAAGGAGGCGGTCAGCGCGAGGAACTCCCCGAGGGAGTCCCAGCGCAGGTGGTTCTCCTTGAGCAGCTGCTGGACGTGCTTGGGCGCCGAGCCGCCGGCCCCCGTCTCGAAGAGCCCGCCGCCGGCCATGAGCGGCACGATCGAGAGCATCCGCGCGCTCGTGCCAACCTCGAGGATGGGAAAGAGGTCGGTGAGGTAGTCACGCAGGACGTTGCCGGTCACCGAGATCGTGTCCTGGCCGTCCCTGGCGCGCTCGAGGGTGAAGCGCGTCGCCTCGGCCACGGGCATGACCTCGAGTGCGAGCCCGTCGGTGTCGAGGCCGGCGAGCTCGTCGTGGACCTTCGCGAGCAACTCGGCGTCGTGCGCCCGGGTCGCGTCGAGCCAGAACACCGCCGGTGCCCCGGTGGCGCGCGCGCGGCGCACCGCGAGGCGCACCCAGTCGCGCACCGCGTCGTCCTTGGTCTGGCAGGCCCGCCAGATGTCGCCGGTCTCGACGGTATGGGCGAGGAGGGTGCGCCCGTCGGCGTCGACGACGCGCACGCTGCCGTCGGCGGGGATCTCGAAGGTCTTGTCGTGCGAGCCGTACTCCTCGGCCTTGCGGGCCATGAGCCCGACGTTGGGGACGCTGCCCATCGTCTGCGGGTCGAAGGCGCCGTTGGCCTTGCAGAACTCGATCGTCTCGCCGTAGAGCGCGGCGTAGGAGGAGTCGGGGATGACGCACTTCGCCGGCTGCTGGGCATCGTCGGCGTTCCACATCATCCCGGAGTCGCGCACGACGACGGGCATCGAGGCGTCGATGATGACGTCGGAGGGGACGTGGAGGTTGGTGATCCCCCGGCTGGAGTCGACCTGGGCGAGGCCGGGGCCGTGCTCGTAGGCCGCCGCGATGTCGGCCTCGACCGCCGTGCGCGTCTCGTCGTCGAGGCGCTCGAGGGCGCGCTCGAGGCTCGCCATGCCGTCGTTGGCACTGACGCCGAGCTCGGCGAGGGTTTGCCCGTGGCGCTCGAAGACCTCGGCGTAGTAGGCGCGCACCGCGTGCCCGAAGATGATCGGGTCGCTGACCTTCATCATCGTCGCCTTGAGGTGCACCGAGAAGAGCACGCCCCGGGCCTTGGCGTCGGCGACCTGCTCGGCGAGGAAGGTCGTGAGCGCCCGGCGCGACATCACCGCGGCATCGAGGATCTCGCCGGCCTCGAGCGGGATCGAGGGCTTGAGGACGGTGACCTCACCGTTGGCGTCGACGTGCTCGACGCGGACCTCGGTGGGCTCGGCGACGGTCACCGAGCGCTCGCTCGAGCGGAAGTCCCCGCCGCGCATCGTCGCGACGTGGGCCGGCGAGTCGGCCGACCACGCACCCATGCGGGGTGGGTACTTGCGGGCGTAGGCCTTGACCGCCGCGGGCGCGCGGCGGTCGGAGTTGCCCTCCCGCAACACCGGGTTGACCGCGCTGCCCTTCACCGCGTCGTAGCGCGCCTTGACCTCGGCCTCGGCGTCGTTGGCGGGCTCCTCGGGGTAGTCGGGCAGACCGTAGCCGGCCGCCTGGAGCTCGGCGATCGCCGCCTGCAGCTGGGGGATCGAGGCGGAGATGTTCGGCAGCTTGACGATGTTGGCCTCGGGGTGATGGACGAGCTCACCGAGCTCGGCGAGCGCGTCGCCGACCTGCTGGTGCGGCTCGAGATGGTCACCGAAGGCCGCGAGGATCCGTCCCGCCAGGGAGATGTCCCGGGTCTCGACGTCGACCCCGGCGGCGCCGGCGAAGGCGTCGAGGACCGGCTGCAATGACGCGGTGGCCAGCGCCGGCGCCTCGTCGGTGGAGGTGTAGATGATGCGGCTCATGGGCGCTCTGCTCCCTCTCGGCGACAGTGTCGGTCCGGGCCCCGGCGCCGGCGCGGTGACCGCCGACCGCGGGGACCCCGCACGCTACCCGCTCGCGCGCCCGCGCCCCGCCTCCTCCGCCGGCCCAGGCGGGGCCGGGGGGCGCCGGCTCAGGCGGGCTTGGTGACGAAGGCGAGCATCCGGCCGGGGACCCAGATCGTCTTGACGACCTCGCGGCCGTCGAGGTGGCGGGCGACGTTGTCGACGCCGCGCCCTGCGGCCACGACGTCCTCCTCAGCGGCCTCAGCTGGCACCTCGACCTGCCCGCGCACCTTGCCGTCGACCTGGACGGGCACGACGACGATGTCGCGCACGAGCTGGTCGGGGTCGTAGCTCGGCCAGTCGGCCTCGGCGACGAACCCCTCACAGCCGAGGCGCGCCCAGCACTCCTCGGCGACGTGCGGGGCGATCGGCGAGAGCATGACCGCGACCGCAGCGAGGGCGTCGGCCACGCACGCGCCGCCGGCCCCGCGCTCGCGCAGCGCCTGGGAGGTCTCGTTGGTGAGGGTCATGAGCTTGGCGAGCGCGGTGTTGTACTTGAAGCCCTCGTAGTCCTCGGTGACCCCGGCGATGGCCTCGTGGGTGGCCCGCCGCAACGCCTCGTCGTCATGGCCGCCAGGGTCGGCGACGTGCTCGTCGACGAGGCGGCACAGCCGCGAGAGCCACTTGAACATCCCCGCGGTCGAGACGTCGGCCCAGTCGACGTCGTCCTCGATCGGACTCGCGAAGAGCATCGTCGTGCGCAGGGTGTCCGAGCCGTAGGACTCGATGACCTCCTTGGGCTCGACGAGGTTGCCCTTGCCCTTGCTCATCTTCTGGCCGTGCATGATGACCATGCCCTGGGACTTCAGCCGCGCGAAGGGCTCGGTGAAGTCGAGATGGCCGAGGTCGTGGAGGGCCTTGGTGAAGAAGCGGCTGTAGAGCAGGTGGAGGATCGCGTGCTCGATCCCGCCGGTGTACTGGTCGACGGGCATCCAGCGGTGGACGTCGTCGCGGTCGAAGGCGACGTCGTCGCGGTGGGGTGAGCAGTACCGCAGGTAGTACCAGGAGGAGTCGACGAAGGTGTCCATCGTGTCGGTGTCGCGCCGCGCCGCCGCCCCGCAGGCCGGACAGGTCGTGTGCGACCACGTCGGGTGGCTCGCCAGCGGCGACTCGCCGGTGGGTTGCAGGTCGATGTCGTCGGTGGCGGGCAGGCGCACCGGCAGGTCCTCCTCGGGTACCGGCACGAGCCCGCAGCCCTCGCAGTGCACGATCGGGATCGGCGCGCCCCAGTAGCGTTGACGGCTCACGAGCCAGTCGCGCAGACGGTAGTTCACCGCGAAGGCGCCGAGGCCGCGCGCCTCGAGGTCGGCGGTGATCCGCTGCTTGGTCTCCGGCCAGGGCTGGCCGTCGTAGGGCCCGGAGTTGACGGTGACGCCCTCCCCGGCAGCGGCCTCGGTCATCGTCGCCTCGTCGAGCTCGACGCCCTCGGGCTGGACGACGACGCGGACCGGTAGGCCCTGCTGGCGCGCGAAGTCGAGGTCGCGCTGGTCGTGCGCCGGCACCGCCATGATCGCCCCGGTGCCGTAGCCCATGAGGACGTAGTCGGCGGCGTAGACCGGCAGGCGCTCGTCGTTGACGGGGTTCACAGCGTGGACGCCGAGGAAGAGACCCTCCTTGGCCTCACCGGTGGCCTCGCGCTCGATGTCGCTCTTGCGCTCGACGCGCTCGCGGAAGGCGAGGAAGTCCTCGGCGGTGCCGCCGGCCTCGGCCCACGCCAGCGCCCGCGGGTGCTCGGGGGCGACGACGAAGAAGGTCGCGCCGTAGAGGGTGTCGGGTCTCGTGGTGTAGACGACGACGTCCTCGCTCGCCTCGCCGGCCTCGACGGTGAAGGTGACGTCGGCGCCCTCGGAGCGGCCGATCCAGTTGCGCTGCAGCGTGAGCACGCGCTCGGGCCACTTGCCCTCGAGCTCGGCCATGTCCCCGAGGAGGCGCTCGGCGAAGTCCGTGATCTTGAGGAACCACTGGTTGAGGGTCTTCTTGCCGACGTCGGCGTCGCAGCGCTCGCAGCGCCCGGCGATGACCTGCTCGTTGGCGAGCACGGTCTGGCACGACGGGCACCAGTTGACGAGCGCATCCTTGCGATAGGCCCAGCCGGCCTTGAAGAGCTCGAGGAAGAGCCACTGTGTCCAGCGGTAGTAGCGGGGGTCCGAGGTCTGCAGCCGCCGCGACCAGTCCCAGGCGAAGCCCAGCCGGGTCATCGTCGCGACGTGGGCCTCGATGTTGGCCTGCGTCCACGCCTCGGGGTCGGCGCCGCGCTGGATCGCGGCGTTCTCGGCGGGCAGCCCGAAGGAGTCCCACCCGATGGGGTTCATGACCTCGTAGCCGCGCAGGCGCTGGTAGCGCGCGACGGCGTCGCCGAGGCTGAAGGCCTCGACGTGGCCCATGTGGAGGTCCCCCGAGGGATAGGGGAACATGTGGAGCGCGTAGAACGGCGGCTTCTCGCTCATATCGTCGGCGTCGAAGAGGGCGGCGTCGGCCCACGCGCGCTGCCAGAACGGCTCGATCTCGGAGGGGTCGTACCCCGTGCGTGCGGCTGCGGCGGGCTCTGACGCCACGTCGTCCTCCTCCTCGCATGACGAGGCTTCGCGATCTGCGGTGGTGTGGGGGTGGGCGTCGCCCGCCCGTCGGGCAGTGTAGCGGCGCCGCGCCGGCCGGCCCCCCTCAGGCAGGGTCGTTCGGCCCGCCCTCTCGACTCCCTCTGTCGTCGACTCGCCCACCGCGGCGCGCAAGGCTTGGTCGCGAGACACGACCTCAGGGGCGCGCGCCCGCACCGCACGCCCGGGAACGGAAGGCCCGCGATGACCGTCGACCTCGACCAGCGCCGCGCGATCGGCCCTGAGATCCACGACGGGGCGCCCTCGGGCGATCCCGCCACGCTGTGGTCCGAGCACCAGCTCAACCTCCGGCTCGTCAACCCCGCGAACCGCCGAAAGTTCAAGGTCATCGTCGTCGGCACCGGCCTCGCGGGCGCCGGCGCGGCTGCGACGCTCTCCGAGCTCGGCTACGGCGTCGACGTCTTCACGCTCCACGACGCGCCGCGACGCGCCCACAGCGTGGCCGCGCAGGGCGGCATCAACGCTGCGAAGGCCTACAAGGCCGACGGCGACAGCATCGAGCGGCTCTTCAAGGACACCGTCAAGGGCGGGGACTTCCGTGCCCGCGAGGCCGACGTCTACCGGCTCTCGGAACTCTCGGTGAAGGTCATCGACCACATGACCGCGCTGGGGGTGCCCTTCGCCCGCGAGTACGGCGGCGGTCTCGCCACGCGCTCCTTCGGCGGCGTCCAGGTCTCCCGCACCTTCTACGCCCGCGGGCAGACCGGTCAGCAGCTGCAGATCGCCGGCTCCCAGCAGCTGCTCAAGGAGGTCGGGGCGGGCCGCTGCCGGCTGCACACCCGCCAGGAGATGCTCGACCTCATCGTCAGCGAGGGCCGTGCGGTCGGCATCGTCACCCGCGACCTCGTCACCGGCGAGATCCGGCCGCACACCGCCCACGCCGTGGTGCTCGCCACCGGCGGCTACGGCAACGCCTACTTCAAGTCCACCCTCGCCAAGGCCTCCAACGTCACCGCGACGTGGCGGGCGCACAAGCGCGGCGCGCTCTTCGCCAACCCCTGCTTCGTGCAGTTCCACCCGACGTCGCTGCCGCTGTCGAGCGAGTGGCAGTCCAAGCTCACCCTCATGAGCGAGTCGCTGCGCAACGACGGCCGCGTGTGGGTGCCCAAGGCAGCGGGTGACGACCGTCACCCCAACGACATCCCCGAGGACGAGCGCGACTACTACCTCGAGCGCATGTACCCCTCGTTCGGCAATCTCGCCCCGCGCGACATCTCCTCGCGGGCGGCCAAGACCCAGCTCGACGCGGGCAAGGGCGTGGGGCCGCTGCGCAACGGCGTCTACCTCGACTTCGCCGACGCGATCGCCCGCCTGGGCCGCAAGACGATGGAGGAGCGCTACTCCAACCTCTTCGAGCTCTACATCGAGGCGACCGGCGAGGACCCCTGGACCGCGCCGATGCGCATCGCCCCGGGCCCGCACTTCGTCATGGGCGGGCTCTGGACTGACTACGACCAGATGAGCTCGCTGCCGGGCCTGTTCGTCGGCGGGGAGGCGAGCTTCAACTACCACGGGGCCAACCGGCTCGGCGCGAACTCGCTGCTGTCGGCCTCGGTCGACGGCTGGTTCGTCCTGCCCTGGACGGTGCCGGACTACCTCGCCCCGCAACTGGGCAGCGAGCCGCTGCCCCACGACCACCGCGACGTGCGGGCGACGGTCGACGAGGTCACCGACCGCGTCGAGCAGATGCTCGGCGTCGGCGGCACCCGCGGCCCCGACGTCTTCCACGCCGAGCTCGGCCGCCTGCTCAACGACCACGTCGGCGTCGAGCGGCACGCCGAGGGCCTGGCCGAGGGAGCCGACCGGATCCGCGCGTTGCGGGAGGAGTTCTGGCGCGACCTCCGCGTCGTCGGCTCCGGGGCCGAGCTCAACCAGGAGCTCGAGCGCGCCGGGCGCGTCGCCGACTACCTCGAGCTCGCCGAGCTCATGGCCCTCGACGCCC
>SLNF01000285.1 GCA_007133145.1 Nitriliruptorales bacterium | reverse complement strand
TCGGGCCGCTGCTCGGTGGCGGCCTCCGGCTCGCCGAGCTGCTCGGGCTCGCCGACGCCTTCGCCGTGCTGTGGGAGCTCGCCCGCTGGCCGGGGATCTTCATCGTCGCGACGCTCTTCCTCGCCTGGCTCTACCGCTCGGGGCCGAGCACGCCGGTCGCCTGGCGCGAGGCGCTGCCCGGCGCCGCACTCGGCGTCGCGCTCCTCGTCGTGGTCGCCTTCGGCCTGCGGGCCTACCTCGCGGTGGCCGGCCCACAGGTGCCCGATCTCGACACCGGGGACGTCGCGGTCGCGCTCGTCGGCAGGGTGTTCGGGGCCTTTCTCGCGTTCGCCCTGTGGGGCTGGCTGTCGAGCCTCGCCCTCGTCGCCGGAGGCGTGTTCAACGCCGAGCGCCGCCACCGCCGCCACAGGGGGGATCGCGGCGACGCCGACGGAGGATGACCCCGCCGCGACGATCGAGGGCGACGGTCGGCCCTGCCGGAGGGGACCGACCGCCACTGTGCGCGACCGCGCGCCGCGCGATGGTCGAGGCATGCGCGGTGAGACGATCGAGTTCCGCGACGCCGTGGTGGCGCAACCGTGCGCCCCGCCGCAGGCCTGCCCCGCCCTCGACGGGGTCTCGCTGCGGCGCCTGCGGGCGGGGACGGTCCTGCCCGAGGGCGGCCACCGCCTCGCCTTCGTCGTCGACGGCACCGCCTGCGTGTGCCGCGGCCGGGCGGCGGTCCGCCTCGGGACCGGCGAGCTCCTGCACCTGCAGCCGGGCGTGGCCGGCGGTGACGTCTGCCGCGCCGAGGGCCTCGAAGGATGGCTCCTCGTCATCGGGGACGCCTGCGGTCTCGGTCCGGCCATGTGCGACCCCGGCGGCTGCGCGCCGGCGTGGGCGATGGGCCAGCACGCCCGCGGGCGGGTCAGCGACGGCCACCTCGGCGGCGTCGCCGTCGAGGACCCGGCGTGGTGGCGCCGGGAGCTCGAGGCCCTCGACGGGGAGCTCACCGGGCAGCGACCCGGCCGCGAGGTCGCGGTGCGCGCCCGGGCCGAGTTGCTGCTCGTCGCAGCGTCCCGCTGCGCACTCGGTGAGCGCCCCGTCGAAGCGACCGACGTCGTCGCCGAGGCCCTCGCCGTCATCGACACGCGCTTCAGGCAGCCGATCGGGCTGCGCGAGATCGCCGAGGCGGTCGGCCGCTCCCCCGCCCACCTCACCGACCGCGTCCGACGGGAGACGGGGCAGCCGCTCGGCGCGTGGATCCGCGAGCGCCGCCTCACCGAGGCCCGCCGGCTCCTGCTCGAGACCCGGCTGCCGGTCGCCGAGGTCGGCGCGCACGTGGGCTACCCCGACCCGACGCACTTCGCCCGGGTCTTCCGCAGCGCCCACGGGCTCGCCCCCGGCGCGTGGCGCGCAACGCACACCGAAAGATCCGCCGGGTCGACCGAAGCATCCGCCGAGCCCGCTCCCGCAGGATAAGGGTCACCTTACCTACCAAGGCGACTCGGAGGCTCACGGATGACCCGCCACCGCACCCCGCTGCGCACCGCCGCGGCGCTGACCTCCCTGCTCCTGCTCGGCGCGCTCGCCGCCGGGTGCGAGGAGGCCACCGGCGAGGAGACCGGCTCAGGTAGCGCGGAGGGCCCGCTCGCGGTCGTCGCCACGATGACGATCGTCGGCGACCTCGCCGAGCAGGTCGGCGGCGACGCCGTCGACGTCGAGGTCGTCGTCCCGGTCGGCGCCGACCCGCACACCTTCGAGCCGCGGCCGGCCGACGCCGAGACCGTCGAGGGCGCCGACTTCCTCGTGAGCAACGGCGCGGGCCTCGAGGAGCGCTGGCTCGCCGACATGCTCGCGCGCGCCGACGCCGAGCACGTCGCGCTCGCCGAGGGCCTCGACCCGCGGATCTTCGAGGAGGGCGAGGACGTCGGCGAGCCCGACCCGCACTTCTGGAACGACCCCGTCGTCGTGCGCGACCACTACGTGCCGACCCTCGTCGACGCCCTCGCCGAGGCCCTGCCGGAGGAGGAGGCCGACGCGCTCGCCGCGCGGGCCGAGGCCTACACCGCCGAGCTCGACGCGCTCGACGCCTGGGCCGCCGAGGCCGTTGCGACGATCCCCGCCGAGCAGCGCAAGCTCGTGACCACCCACGACGCCTTCGCCTACTTCGGCGAGCGCTACGGCGTCGAGGTGCCCGGCTCCCTCTACGGCGTCTCGACCGAGAGCGAGCCGACCCCCGCCGAGGTCACCGAGCTCGTCGAGACGATCCGCGAGGAGGAGGTGGTCGCGGTCTTCGTCGAGACGCTCACGAGCCCGGAGCTCATGGAGCGCGTCGCCGACGAGGCCGGCGTCGCGCTCGGCGAGGAGCTGCTCGGCGACTCCGTCGGCGAGGAGGCGGGCACCGACACCTACGTCGGCATGATGGTCGCGAACATCAGCGCGATCGTCGAGGGGCTCGGCGGGCAGCCGCCGGCCTGGGAGGGCGCAGGCGCATGACCCAGGAGGCCCTGCTGCGCGTCGACGGCCTCGGGGTGCGCTACGAGCGCGCCCCGGTCGTCGACGACGTCTCGCTGTCCGCCGACGGCGGGCAGCTCCTCGGCATCTGCGGCCCGAACGGCTCGGGCAAGTCGACGCTGCTGCGGGCCATCGTCGGGCTCACCCCGGCCTTCGCCGGGACGGTGCGCATCGCCGGCCAGCCGCTGTCGAGGGTCCACGAGGAGCTCTCCTACGTCCCGCAGCAGGCCGCGGTGGACCCGGAGTTCCCCATCACCGTGCGCGAGGTCGTGGCCACCGGGCGGCTGCCGCGACGCCGGGGGCTGCGCTGGCTGCGCCGTGACGACCGCGACGCCGTCGAGGCCGCGCTCACCGAGCTCGACCTCACCGACCTCGCCGAACGCGGCCTCGGGGAGCTCTCCGGCGGGCAGCGCCAGCGTGCCTTCCTCGCCCGCGCGCTCGCCCAGCGCGCCCGCGTCCTGCTCCTCGACGAGCCCTTCGCCGCGGTCGACGCCCGCGCCGAGGACGACCTCTGGGGTCGCCTCGGCCGGCTCGCCGCCTCCGGCGCCCTCGTCGTCGTCGTCCACCACGACCTCGGCGCGCTCGCCGAGCACGCCGACCGCCTCGTGCTGCTCTCGCGGCGGATCGTCGCCGACGGCCGCCCCGCCGAGGTCCTCACCGCCGCGAACCTCGAGGCCGCCTACGAGCTGCCGATCGCCCTGCGCGGGCCCGAGCGGGCGGTGCGCCCCGCCCGTGCCGGCGAGCGGGCGGCGCTGCGCTGGGCGGTGTCGTCGTGACCGCGCTCGTCGACTGGTTCATCACGCCGCTCGCGAGCTTCGAGTTCCTGCGCTACGCGCTCGTCGTCTCGCTGCTCGTCGGGGCCTCCTCGGCGACGCTGTCGTGCTTCCTCGTCGTGCGTCGCGCGGCGATGCTCGGTGACGCCGTCGCCCACGGGGTGCTGCCGGGCGTCGCGCTCGGGTGGATCATCGCCGGGCACGTCGGGGTGTTCTGGGGCGCGGTCGTCGTCGGGGTCCTCGTCGCGATCGGCATCAGCGCGATCGAGCGCGGCACACGGCTGCACCTCGACACCGCGATCGGGGTGATGTTCTCCTTCGCCTTCGCCCTCGGGCTGCTGCTCATCAGCGTCCTGCGCCCGACCGGCATCCACCTCCAGCACGTGCTGCTCGGCAACGTCCTCGCCGCGAGCGACGGCGACCTGCGGCTCGCGGCGATCACCTCGATCGTCGTCATCGTCGGCGTCGCGGCGGCCTTTCCGATCCTTCGCGCGTGGAGCTTCTCGCCGGAGACCGCCGCGGTCATGGGGCTGCCGACCCGCCGGCTGCACTACCTCTTCACCGCGTTGCTCTCGCTCGCGATCGTCGCCTCCCTCCAGACCGTCGGGCTCATCCTCGCCGTGGCGATGCTCATCCTGCCGGGCGCGGCGGCCTACCTCTGCACGAACCGCATGTCGCGGATGATCGCGATCGCCGTCGTCATCGGCGTCGGCTCGGCGGCCCTCGGGATGCTCGCCTCCTACCACCTCAACGCCCCGTCGGGGCCGGCGATCGTCCTCGCCGCGAGCGTGGCCTTCGCCGCCTGCCTCGTCGGCGCGCCGCAGCGCGGGCTGCTCGCCTCCTGGCGTCGCCGTCGCCGCGTCGAGGCGCTCGACGCCGCCGACCGCGCGCGCGTCGAGGAGCTCACCCCGAGCCGCTGAGCACGGTGTCCGGTGGCCGAGCGCCGGCCTCCGGCGAGGCCGCGACGCGGCGGCGCTGCGCCGACGCGGGTCGTCGGCTACCGTGCGCGCGCCGTCACGGCCGGAGGGGACGTTGGCGCGACGCTGGAGGAGCATGATGGCCGTCCCGACGGTGTGGCTCTGCCGGGGCTCGGACTGCCGCAACCGCAAGAAGCACCCCGGCACCGAGGAGGTCCTCGAGACGCTGGAGGCTGCCTGCGCCGAACGGGGCGTGCGGCTGCGCACGACCTCCTGCCTCGACCTCTGCAAGAAGGGCCCGGTCGCCGCGGCCGGCGACGCGGCCAAGCGGCGACGCTGGTTCCGCCGCGTCGACGACGCCGGGACCGCGGTCGCGCTCGTCGACGCCTCGGCCGCCGAGCCTGGGATCGCCTCGCTGCCGCCCGCCCTGAAGGAGCGCCACCTCGGCCAGCGCGACGGCAAGAAGCCGAAGGGCAAGGACGTCAAGCGGACGCTCGTCGACCCCTGAGCCCGAACGAGGCACCCCCGGCACGAGGTACCCCCGCGCCCGTGCGCCTCGCCCGACCGGAGGGCGGTCTGCGAGACTGCCGCGACGGTACAGGGCGCCGCGGGCGCCGGGGCGAGGCGGAGAGACGGCCGTGAACGAAGCGATCCTCGGGGTGCTGCTCCTGGCCGTCGGACTGCTCCTGGCCTTTCGCGGCTACGCCGCGCTGCGCGCGGTCATCGCCGTGTGGGCCGCCCTCGTCGGCTTCTTCGTCGGCTCGGGGCTCACCGTCGCCCTCACGGGCCAGGCCGACCTCGGGAGCCCCACGCCCTGGATCGTCGGCGCGCTCGTCGCCGTCGTGTTCGGCTTCGCCGCCTACGCGTTCTACGCGCTGTCGGTGGCCATCGGCATGGGCTCGATCGGCTTCGCGCTCGGCACGACGGGGATGGCCGCCCTCGGGGTGCGCTGGTCGTGGCTCGTCGTCCTCGCGGGCCTGGCCATCGGCCTGCTGCTCGCGATCCTCGCGATCGCCGGCGACCTGCCGATGGTCATCCTCGTCGTGCTCGGCGCCTTCGCCGGCGCGAGCGCGGCCGTGGCGGGGGTACTGCTGCTCGCGGGGATGCTCGCGGCGGGCGACCTCACGTCCCCACAGACCACCCGTGCACTCGATCTCGGGTGGCCCTGGACGGTGCTCTACGTCGGCATCGCCGCCGCCGGCATCCTCACCCAGCTGCGCACGCCGGGCGCGCGCCGCGGGACCTTGCGGGGCACGTGGTCGGACTGAGCGGCCTGACCACCGAGGGGGTCAGGCCTCGTCGATGCGGCGGCGCTCGAGGATCGTGCAGGCGTAGACCCCACCGGGCGTCTCGACGGTGACGCGATCGCCCGGACGGTGGCCGAGCACGGCCTTGGCCAGCGGCGCCTCGCTCGAGGTGCGGTGCTCGTCCATGCCCGCCTCGAGCGGGTGGACGATGAGGAGGGACTCCCGCGAGGCGTCGGGGAGCTCGACGACCACCTCGTCGCCGACCTCGACGATCGACGGGTCGTCACGTACCTCCCGCGGGGCGACGGCCTCGGCGAGGAGGCGGCTCAGCTCGTCGACCTGCGCGGAGAGCTTCCAGCGCTCCTGGAGCAACTCCTCGGTGCGCTCGACCGCGAGGTCGCGCTCGACCCGCAGGAGGCGCTCGGTCGCGCGATCGAGGCGCGACTGCAGCCAGGCCCGGCCGTCCTCGGTGAGGACCGGCGGCGTCGTCGTGCGCGTGCCCGTGGACATGGGGACCCCCAACGTCGGCAATGAAGCGCAGGTTTATGGTACCCAATTGCCATGAAGTTGTGTCGCCCTCCCGGTCCGTGGCCCGCGCTACCGGACAGGGAACGTCCAGAGCAGCTCGGCGGGCTCGCTGCCGGGGTTGGCCCAGCCGCTCACGACGGCGTCGGAGGCGACGAGGGCGTCGCCCTCGTGAAGCGTCTCGCTGCGGCCGTCGATCGTGACGTCGAGGACGCCCCGCAGGACCGTGGCGACCTCGGTGCGCTTGAGGGCGAACGGTGCCCGGTCCCCTGAAGCCCCCGGCGCGACCTCGACGCGCCAGACCTCCCCGGCCTCGGCATCGGCGGCGATGCACTCGGCAACGAGCCCGTCCTGTAGGGCCCTGCGCTCCCGACCGCTGCGCCGGGCGATCGTGTAGCCGGCCTCCTGCTGCGCGCTCGGACCGAAGGGCACGCCGAGCACCTCCCAGAGCCGCATGAGCGTGTCCCCGGAGGGGCCGCGCACCCCACGCTCGACCTGGGAGAGCGCCGAGGGGGTGATGCCGACCCGGCGGGCGACCTCGGCCTGGGCGAGGCCGAGGGACAGGCGCTGGTCGCGGATGACCGTGCCGAGCCGCTCCCGGGTGCTGCGCGGCCCGTCGACGGCGACGAGGTCGCCGTCGCGGACGACCGCGTCCACGGTCCGGCCGACGACGTCGGGGGCGCGGCCGGCGGCCTCGCGCACGGTGAGCGACAGCCCCTCGCCCTCCCCGGTGATCTCGACGACGACCTGGGTGATCTCGCCGAGACGGCGCAGGAACGTCGGGCGGTGGGCCGCAGCCTCGACCGGCCACAGCGCGAGGCTGCGCCGGCGGTAGAGCCGTGGGCACGCGGTGAGGAAGAGCTCGAGCGCGGCGTCGGCGCCCCAGACCTCCTCGACGACGGTGAGCCGGTCGAAGACGAACGCCGCGCCGGAGCCGACACGCTCGTCGACGGCCTCGAGGACCGCGAGGGCCTCCTCGAGCGTGGCGTCGGGATCGATGCCGTCAGGCAGCGTCGAGGGCCTGCCGGTACGGGCCGGGGACCAGTCGACGACGGTCACGCCCTTCTCTGGCTCACCCCGCCAGGCCTCGGCGAGGTTGACGACGACGACCGGCGCACGCGGGCGCGCCGCCGCGACGAAGCGCTCGGTGAGCAGATCGAGCGGCGCCGCGGCGTCGCCCTGGAAGACGAGGTTGTCGCCGACGTGGACACCTTCGATGAGCCCGTCGATGAGCTCGGTGCCGCTCGTCTCGTGCTCCACGGGCGTGCCCCCTGGCCTGCGCGTCGTCGGCCACACCGTACTCCGGAGCCACGAGGTGCGGCCGCCCGCAGCCTCGGAGGCGAGGCGAGCGTCGGCCGGCACCCGCCGCCTGGGCTGCGGGTGCCGGCTCGAGCGACTAGGAGACGAGCGCGCTCGTGCGGGCGTGGGCCCGCTCTTCCACGGCCTTGGCGATGCGGTCGACGCCGAGCACCGTCGCGGCGGTTCGCAGCGGCAGACCGCGCCCCTCGGCGGTCTGCCAGAGGTCCTCGAGGGCGGCGCACATCCGCTGCTCGAGGCGGCGGGCGACCTCCTCGGCGCTCCAGCGCTCGCCGTGGAGGTTCTGCTGCCACTCGAAGCAGGAGACGGTGACCCCGCCGGCGCTCGCGAGGACGTCGGGCACGACGGCGATCCCACGGTCGGAGAGCACGACGTCGGCCTCGGCGGTGCAGGGACCGTTCGCGGCCTCGGCGACGAGCCTGGCGCGGACGGTCTCCGCGGCGACCGCGTCGATCGCCCCTTCGAGCGCGGCCGGCACGAGGATGTCGCAGTCGAGGCCGAGGAGGCCCTCTGGACTCACCGTCTCGGCGGGGTAGGCCGTCACCGAGCCATGCTCGGCCTTGGCCGCTGCGACCGCGTCGATGTCGAGGCCGGCGGGGTCGTAGACGCCCCCGCGGCTGTCGGAGACCCCGACGACGCGCATCCCGTCGGCGGTGAGCATCCGGGCGAGGTTCGCGCCGGCGTTGCCGAAGCCCTGGACGACGACGCGCGCGTCGGCGGGCAGCCCCATGCGCCTGGCGCTCGCGAGGATGACCGTGCGGCAGCCTGCGGCGGTCGCGGTGTCGCGGCCGAGCGAGCCGCCCGCGGTGATCGACTTGCCGGTGACCACGGCCGGGGCCGGGGCGCCGACGACGCGTGCGTACTCGTCGGCCATCCAGTCCATGTGGCGCTGGCCGGTGTTGACGTCGGGTGCGGGCACGTCGAGGTGCGGCCCGATCGACCCAGCGATCGCGCGGGTGTAGCTGCGCGTGAGGGACTCGAGCTCGGTCTCGCTGAGCTGCTTGGGGTCGACGGTCACGCCGCCCTTGCCGCCGCCGAGCGGCAGGTCGACCACGGCGGTCTTCACGCTCATGAGCGTCGCGAGCCCGGCGACCTCCTCGCCGGTGACGTCGGGGTGGAAGCGCGTGCCCCCCTTGGCTGGGCCCCGCGCCGTCGAGTGGGCGACGCGGTAGCCGGGCGCGACACGGATCCCCCCGTCGTCGCCGACATAGGGGATCTGCACGGCGATGGAGCGCTCGGGCTGGTGGAGCAGGGCCCGCACCCAGCCGTCGAGATCGAGTTCGTCCGCTGCCGCGTCGATCGTGGCCAGAGCGAGCCGGTGCAGGTCGATGGTCACGGGGGCCTCCCCAGGATCACAGGCGATCGGGGCCCCGCATGGCAGCGCAGCGACGTCATCGGCCGGCTCCATGCGGGGCAGGTCGACGCGCCGTTGCGTCACGAAGAGCATAGCAGTGAACTGCTGCTTTACGCATCCCTCTCTTGCGCGGGGGGCGCGGGGGGGCGCGCCCTCCCCGCCACCCCCGCGCCGCCGACGACGGCGTCGACGCAGCGGGTGGTGATGCCGTCGCAGGCGCAGCGGGCGCCCGCCGGTACAGGCGTGCGGGGCGAGCGGCGTGGCGCGAGGGAGGTCGCCGTCGCCGCCGGGGCAACCGTCGCGGAGGCGCTCAGTCCCCGCCGAGCAGCCGGCGCAACTCGACCCCGCTGGCCTCGTGGGCGAGGGTCGTGGCCACGACCTCGGCGACGT
Organism: Nitriliruptorales bacterium; assembly: GCA_007133145.1. Lineage (GTDB taxonomy): Bacteria > Actinomycetota > Nitriliruptoria > Euzebyales > Egibacteraceae > T1Sed10-49. Next base: position 13,254 of record SLNF01000285.1, on the reverse strand, counting down.
AGGCGCCCGCTTCGAGCGGGTTGACCCCGCCGCGGTCGGTGATCATGCAGAGCAGGTCGCGGTGGGCGTCGGTCCTGCCCTCGCGTGGGCGCCAGCCGAGGTAGGCGCTCATCGCGTCGGGGATGCCGAGCCCGGGCCGCTCGCCGATGAGGATGACGACGACGTCGGCGTCGAGCGCCTCACCCACGTCGTTGATGACGCCGACGCGGGCGCGCTCGATGAAGAACGGCGTGCCGAGCCGCAGGCCGCGGTCGCGCAGGCCCTGCTCGAGCACGGGGTAGAGCTGGGGGAGGTTGTGGTTGATCGCCGCCGCCGACAGCCCCGCCGCGGCGACGATCTGCACCTGCGGGCGGGCCACGCAGCGCTCCGCGATCGTCGCCTTCGCCTCCGCCGAGAGCCGCCGGCCGAGGTCGGGCCGCAGGAGGTACTCCTCGCCATCGGCGACCTCGGTGGCGACGGTGAAGAGCCCGAGACGCTCCTTGACGGCCTCGTCGACCTCGCCGTGGATCGCGTCCTGGGTCACGGCGTGGTCGGCCTGGAAGAGCAGGAGTGAGCGGGTCCGGGGCCGGGGGCCCGCCCGCCCGACGCCGAGGCGCGCGGTCGTCGACTCGAGCAGGCCCGCGAGCGCCTCACCGTCGGCGGGATCGGGGATGCCGCTCGTCCGCCGCGCCACGGTGGTGGCGAGGTCGGGCAGGTCGAGGCGCAGCTCTCCGGTGCCCACCTCGGGCCCCACGCTCTCCGGCGACGCCGCCACGGCAGCGGCCCCGGTGGCACCCTGCCGTCCGAGCTCGGCGACGACCGCACGCACGATGGCCTCGACGTCGCTCATCGTCCCACCTCCAGCCTCGCCTGCGCCCGTGCCGACCCGAGGTCGAGGAGCTCCTCGGGCTCGTAGCGCAGGAAGATCGTCGGGTCCCCCGCGTTGGGGCCGAGCCGGCCGTCGTGCATGACGCCGAGCTGCTCGAGCCAGGCCTCGAACTCCGGGGTGGGCCGCAGGCCGAGGAGCTCCCGTAGCGTCGCGTCGTCGTGCAGCCCGGTGTCCTGGTAGCTCAGCATGACGTCGTCGCCCATCGGGATGCCCATGTAGTAGCAGGCGCCGGCCATCGCCAGGAGCATCGTCGCGGTCTCCTGGTCGTTCTGGTCGGCGTTGGTGTGGTTGGTGTAGCAGGGCGCCATGCCCATCGGCAGCCCGTGGAGTTTGCCCATGAAGTGGTCCTCGAGGCAGGCGCGGATGATCTGCTTGCCGTCGTAGAGGGTCTCGGGTCCGATGAAGCCCGAGACGTTGTTGACCATGAACGGGGCGAACGCCCGGGCGAAGCCGTAGGTGCGGGCCTCGAGGGTCATCTCGTCGACGCCGTGGTCGCTGTCGCTGGCCATCTCCGAGCCCTGTCCGGTCTCGAAGTAGAGGAGGTTGGGCCCGGGCGCGACCCCCTTGCGGGCGATGAGGTCGGCGGCGTCACGCAGCAGCGCGGCATCGACCCCGAAGGAGGTGTTCGTCTCCTCGGTGCCGGCGATGCTCTGGAAGAGCACGCCCACCGGGGCGCCGCGCTCGACCGCCTCCATCTGCGTGCCGATGTGGGAGAGCACGCAACTCTGGGTCGGCACGCGCCAGTGCCGCATGAAGGCGTCGGTGCGCTCCATGAGCTCGGCGGTCTTGGCGACCGAGTCCTCCGCGGGGTTGATGCCGATGATCGCGTCGCCCGAGCCGTAGGACAGCCCCTCCATGATCGTCGCGAGGATGCCCTCGACGTCGTCGGTCGGGTGGTTGGGCTGCAGACGGAACGACATCGTGCCCGGCCGTCCCAGCGTCGTCTGCGCAGTGGCGGTGACCCGCAGCTGCTGCGCACCGTAGACGAGGTCCATGTTCGACATGAGCTTGGCGACCGCGGCGATCATCTCCGAGGTGAGCCCACGGGAGAGCCGCAACACCTCCTCGCCGGTCGTGTCGTGGCTGAGGATGTGCTCGCGGAGCTCGCCGACGGTCCAGCTCGCCATCTCGGCGAAGATCGTCTCGTTGAGGCCGTCCTCGATGACCCGGGTCACCTCGTCGTCCTCGTAGGCGACGACGGGGTTGGCCCGCAGTTCCGAGAGCGGAAGCTCGCTCAGGACGTAGCGCGCGGCGATGCGCTCGAGCGCGCTGTCCGCGGCGATGCCGAGCATCGCGTCACCGGACTTCGCCTCGCTCGCCTTCGCGAGGACCTCCCGCACGCTGCCGAAGGTGAACGCCTGGTCATGCAGCGTCGCGCGGTAGCGCATCCGACCCCTCCCCGCCATGGCCGCCGACCCGGGCGAGGTGGCCCGCGACGCGGCCCGGTGTCGCGGGCGACCACACCCCGCTTCCTACCCCACGGTGGCGCGCGCGTCCAGGGTCGATCGGCGGGGATCAACGCTCCTGCCCGCGGCGCGGCCGCAAGACGACGAAGACCCGACCCGAGTTGTCCCGGTCCTTGACCACCCGGTGGTAGCGCGGCCGGACATCCTTGCGGTCGAGGAAGCGCAGGACCCGTGCCTTGAGCGCGCCACGGCCCTTGCCGTGGATGATCTCGAGCTCGGAGGCCTTGCGCCGCTCGGCCTCGTCGAGCGCTTCGGCGAGCGCGGCGTCGATGCGGCCGCCCTTGTTGAAGATCGGATGGAGATCGAGCGTGAGCTTGCGCGAGGACATCGCGACCTCCCGGTGGGTCCGGCCCGCTAGGGTGCCCGGCGGACGCGGACCGCAACGCCTAGCTGGCAGCGGCCTGCGACGTTGCACGAGACACGGTCCGCCACGACCCCACGACGCGGGTCCACGACGACCGACCGGAGGGCCCATGGCCACGAGCCGCATCCTCGGCCTCCTGCTCATCGCGATCGGCGCCGCACTGCTGCTCGTACTCACGACCGGGGTCGGCGGGGAAGTGCTCGTCGGCTTCCTCGGCCTCGCCTTCCTCGCGGCGTACGCGACGACGAGGACCTACGGCTTCCTCGTGCCGGGCGGCATCCTCACCGGTCTCGGCACCGGCATCCTCATCGCCGCACGCGACGGGCCCGACGCGGCGGTGGTGCTCGGCCTCGGGGCGGGCTTCCTCGTGATCGCCCTCGTGAGCGCGCTCGTCGGCCCGCGACCGGCGGGATGGTGGTGGCCACTCATCCCCGGCGGGGTGCTCAGTGCCGTTGGAGCGGCCGGGCTGACCGGCGTCGAGGACCTCCCCGCCTACCTCGTGCCCGCCGCGCTCGTCGTCGTCGGCCTCCTCCTGCTGCTGCGTCGTGGCGGGTCGTCCTCGGCCAAGAAGGGCGCGGGCGAGGACTGACGCCCCCGCGCGCGGAGCGCCCGCCCCGGACCGAGCTGCCGGGGCGCCGACCGTGTCGGTCTCCTCAGCGGTGCGCGCGCGGGCCCGTGCGCCGCCCGCGCAACAGACGGTAGGCGACGCTCGTGGCGAGCCCGAAGACCAGGTGGGCGCTCGCGTCGTCGCGCAGGGTCGCCGCGTCGTAGGCCCACGGGGGCTCGTAGATCCCGAGGGTCCCGAGCGTGGCGTAGCTGTTGATGACCGCACCGAGGCCGGTGGCGAGCCCCGCGACGGCGACGCCCGATCGGTCGGCGAGCAGGCCGTGAGCCATGCCGTAGCCGACACCGGTGAGCCAGTGCACCGCGTTGGTCGTCGTCGCGGCGAGCTCGTCGGGCAGGTCGACGCCGACGGTATCGGCGACGAGCTTGCCGACCTGGCCGGGCGCCGAGGCCTCGTCGAAGGAGAGCGTGCCGCTCGCGAACTCCCAGTCGAGGACGCCGTCACCGCCGCCGCCGCGGCGGTAGCGCCCATACCAGACGAGATCCATCGCTACCGTGCCGACGACGCCCGCCGCGGCCCCGGCCAGCAGCCTCCTACCAAGCATCGCGCCCATGCGGCGGCCCTCCTCGCCGGCACGCGCCGGCCTCGTCGCCCGTCTGCGACCCCGCCCCGTCGGCGCTCCTCCTGGCCGAGGCCGGGTCTCGCGTCGGCAACTCCCCGCGGCGTCGGCGCATTCCCCCCGGCGGTGGTCGCTCGCCCCTCACGCCGGGGACGAGCCCCCGAGACGGCGGTCGAGACGCGGGTGGACGCCCTCGTCGCCGAGGGCCTCTCACCCGGAGGTCGCGGGGCCGCCCGTGGGCTCAGGCCCGCAGGAGGAGCGCGCCGCCGGGCTCGGCGACGACCTCGAGCGCGGCGAGGGACTCGAGGACGGCCCGCGCCGCGGCGAGTGCCTGCGGCGGGAACGTCGTCGCCACCGCCAGCACCTCCGCCCCCGCGGCCAGGCCCGCGGCGATGCCCGCAGGGGTGTCCTCGAACACGACGGCGCGCCGGGGGTCGACGCCGAGCCGCTCGGCGGCCAGGGCGTAGGGCTCGGGGTCGGGCTTGCCGCGGGTGACATCGTCGGCGGTGACGAGACTGGCCGGCACCGGCAGGCCCGTCGCCCGCAGCCGCGTCGTCGCGAGCCGGCGTGTGCCCGAGGTCGCCACCGTCCACGAGCCCGGCGGCAGCGCCGCGAGGACGCGGCCGGCGCCGGGTAGGGCCTCGGCCGCCTCGGCGAGGGCAACTTCGGCGTCCTCGAGCCTGCGCGACTCGGCGTCGAGATCGACGTGCGGGGTGAGCGCGCGGATCGTCTCGACGGCCGGTCGTCCGTGGACTTGCGGCAGCACCTGCTCGGGATCGAGGCCGTGGCGCTCGGCGTAGCGGGTCCACACCTCGATGACCGCGGCGGTGGAGTCGACGAGCACCCCGTCGAGGTCGAAGAGCAGCCCCTGCGCGCGCAGGCGCAGCCCAGCCGGTTCGTCCACCATGACCTCCTCGACGCGCTGGGCCGCGAGCGGCGGGCACCGTCGCGGACCGCCCCAGGATCGCCGAGGACCCCGCGGGGCGCGACCCGCAGCGGGTCCGGCGCCATGGGGGCGCTGCGCACGGGCCCCGAGGCGAGCCGGGGGACGCGAGTAGCCTTGCCCGGCCGCCACGTCGTTCGGGTGAGGTCGCATGGTCGAGGTGCTCGCGGACCAGCCGCTGCTCGTCCTCTTCGTCGTGCTCGGCCTCGGCACCGCCCTCGGCGCGGTGCGCGTGGCCGGGGTCTCCCTCGGCCCCGCCGGCGCGCTCTTCGCGGGCCTGCTCGTCTCCGCGCTCGCGCCCGGTCTCGCCGGGGTCGTGCCCGCCCTGCTCGGCACGCTCGGCCTCACGCTCTTCGCCTACACCATCGGCCTGGCCGGCGGCCCGTCGTTCTTCTCCGGGCTTCGGCGCACCGCCCCGACGATGCTCGCCGCGGTGGGGCTCTTCGTCGCGCTCGCCGGCGTCGCCCACCTCCTCGGACGTGCCCTCGGCCTCTCCCCCGCCGACATCGCCGGCGCCTACGCCGGTGCGGTGACCTCGACCCCGGGGGTCGCCGCCGCCGTCGAGGTCACCGGCACGAACGAAGCGGTCGTCGGCTACTCGCTCGCCTACCCCTTCGGCGTCGTCGGCGTCATCCTCGGCATCGTCGGGGCGCTCGCCTGGTCGCGGCGCTCGCCGACGGCGGAGGACCGCGACCCGCCGCAGCCGGCCAGCCACCTCACCGTCGAGGTCACGCGCGAGGGCCTGCCGCCGCTGGCCGAGCTGCGCGACACCGGCGAGGCCCAGCTCGTCTTCAGCCGGGTGCGCCGCGGCGAGACCGAGCGCACCCCCAGCGACGACCTCGTCCTCGAGCCGGGGGACCTCGTCACCGTCATCGGGCCGCGCGACCCGCTGTGCCGCTTCGCCGACTGGCTCGGGCGGTCCACCGAGCGCGACCTGCCCCTCGACCGCTCGCAGGTCGACTTCCGCTGGGTCGTGCTCTCCAACGCCGCCTACGCCGGTGCGACGGTCGCCGAGGTCGACCTCGCACAGCACGGCGCGGTCGCGGGCTACGTCCGCCGCGGCGACGTCGACCTCGTCGCCCACCCCGACCTCGTCCTCGAGCTCGGCGACCGCGTCCGGGTCGTCGCCCCACGCGACCGCATCGACGAGGCCGCCGCCGAGATCGGCGGCTCCGAGCGCGCCGCGGTCGTCGTCCAGCCCGTCGGCTTCGCCCTCGGCCTCGGGATCGGCCTCGCCGTCGGCATCGTGCCGGTCCCGCTGCCCGGCATGACCCTCGAGCTCGGCACCGCCGCCGCGCCGCTGCTCGTCGGCCTCGTCCTCGGCCGTCTCGGGCGCAGCGGCCCGATCATCTGGCAGATGCCGTACGCGACGAACCAGGCGCTGCGCCAGCTCGGCGTGCTGCTCTTCCTCGCCACGGTCGGACTCTCGGCCGGCCCCGAGTTCGCCGAGGCCCTCCAGACGGCACGCGGCGTCACGCTGCTCGCCTTCGGCGCGGTGCTCACGACCCTCGTCGCGGTGAGCCTCCTGCTGCTCGGGCGCCTCCTCGAGCTCAGCGGCCCTCGGCTCGCCGGCACACTCGCCGGCGCGCAGAACCAGCCGGCGATCCTGAGCTTCGCCGTCGACCGCACCGACGGCGACGACCGCGTGAGCATCGCCTACGCGCTGCTCTTCCCGCCGACGTTCGTCGTGAAGATCCTCGCATCCCAGGTGCTCGCGGGGCTGTGAGGTCGTGACGTAGGCTCGCAACGCAGGCAGCGTCGGGGCGAGGAGCGCACGATGGCGCAACCGGTGGTCCGAGCCTTCGGCCCGCTCCGGGTGGAGCTCGATGGCCGGGCGCTGGGGCCCCGGGACTTCGGCGGCCGCAAGCCCAAGCTCATCTTCGAGATCCTCCTGCTGGCCCACGGCCGACCGGTGACACGCGACCGGCTCGCCGACCTCCTCTGGGGCGAGCAGCCACCGCGCAACGTCGCGGGCACGATCGACACCTACGCCTCCCTGCTGCGCCGCACCCTCGGCAGCGAGCGGGCACGGCTCGTCACCGAGCCGGAGGCCTACCGCCTCGAGCGCAGCGAGCTCCTCGTCGACCTCGACCGTTTCGACCGCCTCGCCGCCCGCGCCGCGACGCGCCCACGCGGCCCCGAGCGACGCGCCGCGCTCGAGGACGCCCTGACCCTCGTGCGCGGGGAGGTGCTCGAGGACGAGCCCTACGCCGAATGGGTCGAGGACACGAGGGCGCACTACCGGCGACGGGCCCTCGACGTTCGCGTCGACGCCGCCCTCGCCGCGCTCGAGGCCGGGGAGACCACCGCGGCCCTCGACCACGCCGAGGAGGCGCTGGCGCAGGACCCGCTCGAGGAGCGGGCGCACCGTATGGTGATGCTCGGCCAGGAGCTCGCCGGGAGGCGCTCCTCAGCGCTGCGCGCCTACGAGCGCTGCCGCCACGCGCTCGCCGAGGAGCTCGGCTCCGACCCCAGCGAGGACACCGAGGACCTGCACCGCGCGATCCTGCGCGGCCACGGGACCAAGGACCTCCTCGACGCGCTCGGCGCCGCCGCGGACCCCGGCGTCGAGGCCTCACCGGCGGCGATCCGTCGCGGGCGGGCCCTGCGCATCCTGCTCGTGGAGGACACCCCGTCCGACGCGCGCCTCGTGCGCGAGGCCCTCGAGTCCGGTGCGGTGCCGATGGCGGTCGAGACGGTCGAGGACGGCGAGGCCGCGCTCACGCGACTGCACGAACAGCGCGGCCACCCCGACCTCGTGCTGCTCGACGTGGGACTGCCGGGACGCAGCGGGCTCGAGGTGCTCGCCGAGCTCAAGGGCGACCCCGCGCTGCGGCGCATCCCCGTGGTCATGCTCACCTCCTCGGCCGCGCAGGCCGATGTGACCAGGAGCTACGACCTCCACGCCAACAGCTACCTCACCAAGCCCACCGACCCCGAGGACTTCGCCGACGTCGTCCGCGCCATCGAGGCGTTCTGGCCGCTCACCGCGGGTGGGGCCGATCCGGCACCGTGAAGCAGAAGGCGCTGCCTTGCCCCGGCGCCGACCGGACCCAGATGCGGCCGCCGTGGCGCTCGACGACCCGGCGGCAGACCGCCAGGCCGATGCCGGCGCCGCCACGCTGACCGTGGTCCTTGCCACGAGCGAACATCCCGAACACGCGTTCGTGCATGGCCGGATCGATCCCGATGCCGTCGTCGACCACCTCGAAGCGCCAGGCGCCGGGCTCGCGGTGGGCGGCGACCTCCACGAGGGGGCGCTGGCCGGGCGTGGCGTAGCGCAGCGCATTGCCGACGAGGTTCTGCACGACCATGCCGAGACCGCGCTCCTCCCCCCAGACCGTCGGCAGCGCGCCCACGTCCACACGTGCCCCCGACTCGGCGATCTCGGCGGCGAGCGCCCGGCACGTCCGCTCGACGAGCGCGCCGACGTCGACCTCGCCGGGCTCCTCGCGTGCCTCACCGGCCTCGGCGTAGCCGAGCAGCCCCTCGGAGAGCCGCCGCAGCTGCGCGGCACCGTCCTCGACGAAGCCGGCGAGCTCGGCGGCGTCGTCGTCGAGGTACGCGCGGTAGCGGGCCTGCAGCAGCCGGGTGTAGGCGCTGACGGTGCGCAGCGGCGCGGCGAGATCGTGAGCGACGCCGAAGGCGAGCTGTTGCAGCTCGCCGTTGACCCGCTCGAGGTCGGCCAGGGACGCCGCGAGCTCCTCCTCGGCGAGTTTGCGGGCGGTGACGTCCTCGGCGATCGAGCGGCTCGCGACGACCGCGCCGGCCTCGTCCAGGACCGGGCTCACCGACAGCGCGATCCAGACCGTGCGCCCGTCGGCGGCGCGCATCGCGAGCTCCTCGCCGCGGATCTCCTCACCCGCCCGGAAGCGCTCGAGGAGCCGCTCGGCCCGCGGGCGCCCCTCGGGCCGGTCGGGGTCGTAGAGGTCGAGGACGGCGCTGCCGACGAGGTCCTCTCGGCCGAGGAGCTCGGCGGCGGCCCGGTTGGCGAGGCGGATCCGTCCCCCGGCGTCGACGGAGAAGTAGGCGAACGGCGCTCGCACGTAGAGGTCGCGGTAGCGCTGCTCGGCCTCACGCAGGCGCGCCTCCATCCGCCGGCGGTCGCGCACGTCGCGGATGATGGCCATGACCCAGGCCCGCTCGCCGAGGCCCAGCCACGAGGCGGCGATCTCGCAGGGCACGGCGTCACCCTGGCGGTCCAGGCAGGTGAGTTGGTCGGTCCGCGCAGCGCCGTCGGCGCGGATCCGCTCGACGAAGCGGGCGAAGGCCGCGGGCTCGTGGGCGTGGATCGCCGAGGGCCGCTGGCGCAGGAGCTCGTCGCGGCTGTAGCCGAGCATGTCGCAGGCGCTGGGGCTCGCGTCGAGCAGCGCGTCGAGCTCGGGGTCGAAGATGAGGATCGCATCGTGGGAGCGCCGGAAGATCGCCCGGAAGCGCTCCTCGTCGACGCGCCGGGACTCCTCGCGGCGCCGCTCCTCGGTGATGTCGGTGACGAAGCCGAGGAAGCCGGTGAGCTCGCCTGCGGCGTCACGCAGGGGCGCGGGCCAGATGCGCGCGACGAAGGCGCTGCCATCGCGCCGCAGCCGCGTGGCCTCGAGCGCCTGGTCGGTGCCCACCCCGGCGAGCGCGAGACGCCGCTGCGCCCCGAACTGTGCGGCCTCCTCCCCCGCGGGGATGAGCCCGAGCTCGAGCAGCGGTCGTCCGAGGGCCTCCTCGGCGCGCCAGCCGAAGAGCCGCTCGGCTTGCGGGTTCCACACGACGACCCGGCCGTTGGTGTCGGCGGCGACGACCGCGAGCGGCGAGGAGGCGAGGACGGCCTGCTGGGCACGGTCGACGAGTTCCCGCTGCGGCACGGCGACGCTCCCCCCGGCGGTGGCGCGGTCGGTGCCCCCACCGTAGTCGACCCCCGCCTGCGCCGAAAGGCCCTCGGAGAGCCGTCGGCGCCTGCCTGCGCGCCACGTCACGAGCCTGCGCGCTCACGGGGCCGGCCGCACCGGCCTGTCAGGCCCACCGAAGCGCTCGACGACCCCTGTGAGCCGCCCGAGGGCCCCGAGGTCGAGCGCAGGGCGCTGCCGCCGGATGCGGTCGATGACCTCCCGCACGGTGGCGGCCTCCGAGGCGCAACGCGCGCAGCGGGCGAGGTGCCCGGCGATCCGGGGGGCGTCGCGCTCGGCGAGCTCACCGTCGAGGTGGGCCTGCAGGGCCGCGACGACCTCAAGGCAGACCGGCTCCTCAGAGATGCGCAGCCCGGGGTTCGGGCCGACGAGCGTCATCGTGGCGCCCCCGTGATCCCCTCGGCTTCGAGCTGGGCGCGCACCTTGGCCCGTGCGCGGTGCAGTCGGCTCATCACCGTGCCAACAGGGACGTCGAGCATGTGCGCCGCCTCCTTGTAGGTCAGCCCGTCGAGGTCGACCAGGGCGATGACGGCACGATGCCTTGCCGACAACGACCCGAGCGACGTCCGCACGATCGGATCGAGCTCGTCGTGCAGTGCCGCGTCCGGCACGCCGTCCGCACGGCCGGCCGCCCCCTGGTCGGGGATCCGGTGCGCCACCTCGTCGTCCATGAGGTCGGGGCGGCGCTTGCGCAGCGCATTGCGGTGCGTGTTGCGCAGGATGGTGAGCAGCCACGCGCGCGGGTAGCGGCCGTCGAAGCGGTCGAAGGCGCGGTAGGCCCGCACGAGCGTGTCCTGGACGAGGTCCTCCGCGTCGCCCGCGTCGAGGGTGAGACGACGACCGACGCGCAGGAGCACCGGCAGCTCGGAGAGCACCTGCTCACGGAACCGCTGCTCGACGTCACGGTCGGTCGCCGTCGTGCCCTCACTGCGCTGCGCGCGGTCGTCTGCGGACATGTGGAGGGAACGGCGCGGTCGACGGCGGCATTCCGCGCGCCTGGCGCCACCCTGCCTCGCCGACCCGGGAAGGGGAATGCCGCGGGCCCCGCACCGGTTGCCCGCGCACCGCCGCACACCCGTCGGGGAGGTGGCACGTGACCGCGACCCTGCGCAGCCGGCGCGCACACGCAGCACCCGGCGTTGGCTGCGCCCGGCCCGAGCCCGATGACGTCCTGCCGCGGTCGTGCTGAGGTGACCCCGTTCACCGACGCCGAGGTCGCCGAGCTCGAGCGACTGCTCGGTGTCCGCCACGCCGCCGCCGGCAGCCCGCTGCTCGACGAGGCGACCACCGTCGAGCGGATCGGGATCATCCTCAGCGGCGAGGTCGAGCTCACGCACCGACGACGCGGACGGCGCGAGGTGCTGCAGGTCCTGCGCGCCGGTGAGACCTACGGCGACGTCGCGCTGCTGTGCGCACTGCCGACGCTCTTCGGCGCCCGTGCCGCCAGCGACGTCCGGGTCATCGAGCTCGACGCCGCCCACTTCTTGGCCATGCTCGACCAGCGCCCGCAGGCCTGCCGCCGCGTCCTGTCCTCGGTCGCCTGCCGCCTCGAGCGGACGCAGCGCCGCCTCCTGACGACCACGGCCAGCGGTCTGACAAAGCAGGTCGCGGCCCTCCTGCTGGAGGAGGCAGGGTCCGGGTCCGGCGACGTCGCGCTGTCACAAGGCACGATCGCCGACCTCCTCGGTGCCACACGCCCGAGCGTCAACCGGGTGTTGGGAGCCTTCGAGGAGGCCGGCCACCTGCGACGGCACTACCGGTGCGTCGAGGTGCTCGACGCCGAGGGCTTGGCGCAGGAGCTCCGCTGACCGCGAGCGGAAGTGTGCTTCGCGCGACAGTCCTGGACGCCGCCGAGATGGCAGAGGGGTTCCACCACGAGCGGACCGGCGCCGGCCGGCCACCGGGAGGAGAGAACGATGAGCAGAACCGCCTGGATCGAACGACCGCCCCCGACCGAGCGGCCCGATACGCAGACCTGGCACCGCAGCGCCGGGCTCGCGACCGCGGGCCTCGGGCTCGTCATCGTCGGCGTCGCCGCGGTGATCAACCTCACGAGCGCCCCGGCCGTGGCCGAGAGCGCCGGCGCCCTCGCCGGGGCCTTCGCTGCCTCCACCTTCGGGCTGGGTGTCACCAAGATCGGCATCGCCCTCGTCCTCATCGGCATCGTCCTCGCCCTGTGGCGACGGGTCAACGCGGTCAGTGCTGCGCTCGCCGCGCTCAGGGCCGGCGCCGCCAGCGAGCCCAAGGCCGCGGCCAGCGGCGACCTCGACACCCCCTTCGGGCCCGCGAGCACCTCGAGCGGCCCCCCGGCCCCACTGACGATCCACCGGATGGCCGAGCTGCTGTGGCTGCCCGTCCTGGCGATGGGCGCGATGGCGCTCGCCGCCGGTCTCCTGCTCGGGCTCTGGACCTCGTCGCTGGCCGGCGGCACGGAGGCCTTCCGGGTGGCCGCGGCGTGGAGCCAGGGGACGCTCTTCCTCGGCGAGGGCCTCCTGCTGAGCGGGATCTCGTTCCTGCTCGGCACGATCCTGTCCTCCCTGCGCCGTGGCGGCGCCGAGGTCCAGCACTCCCTCGGCGCGCCCGTGCAGACCCTCCGCATGCCTGCGCCCGCGAAGGCCTTCATCGGCCTCATGGCGCTCGGGATGATGGCCGCGATCGCACAGTTCGCGTTGTACGGCGTCGCCGCGTCGATGGCCGGCGACGCCGCCACCTACGCCGTGTGGGTGAGCTGGCTCGGCCCCTTCCGTGAGGTCGCGCTGGGCCTGCTGCTCGCCGGCATCGTCCTCGCGCTGGCGAGCATCGCCAAGGCGCTGGGGTTCCAGTTCCACCGCATCCGCCAACTCGCCGTCGCCGGCAACTGAGAGGTCAGGTCATGAGCATTGACACGTCAACGAAGACGACCGCCGCCAACGCGGTCCCCCGTCACCTCGAGCCCCGCGACGACGCGTTCGTCGTCGACGGCTCCGAGCAGAGTCTCGGCACGAACCTCCCCCAGCGCATGGGTGAGCGCCTGTGGGCCCCGATGCTCGTCATGGGACTCATGGGCTTCACCGCCGCGATGATCCTCGGCATCATGCGCGCCGACGTCGTTGCGGGCGCCCCCGGCGACGCGGTCCTGCTCGCCCGACTCGATCACGTCATCGCCGGTGCGATGTTCCTCGGCTTCACCGCCGTGCTATCGGCGATCGCCTTCGCGATCGCCCGCATCCTGGGGATCTTCCGCGACGCGGGGGGGCGGCTGCAGCAGGCCGTCGCTGGGCACGTGCAGACGCTGAGGATGCCGACCACGGCCAAGCTCATGCTCGCGCTGATGATGATGGGCATGATGGCGATCATCGCCGCGGTGATCGGCCACGTCGTCGTCGCGGCGCAGATCACCGCAGCTGCCGACCTCGTCGCGACCGAGCAGTCCTTCGTCGTCCTCGAGGCGGTTCGACGGATCGGCGTCGCCCTGCACCTCGTCGCGATCGCCTTCGGCCTGGCCACGATCGCCGAGGTGCTGCGCTTCCAGTCCGTGCGGATCGGCGAGCTCGC
>SLNF01000147.1 GCA_007133145.1 Nitriliruptorales bacterium | reverse complement strand
TCGGCCTGCACGGCGATGCGCCCGCGCAGGTCGTGCAGCACGAGGGTCTGCTGGGTCTCGGCGATCCCGAGCTCCCACGGCAGTCCCGCCGAGGAGATCGACGACAGCGGCGAGGCGCCGGTGCCGCCGTCGTGCCCGGCGATGGTGACGTGGTCGGCGTTGGCCTTGGCCACGCCCGCCGCGACGGTGCCCACACCCGCCTCGGCGACGAGCTTGACCGAGACCGCGGCCTCGGGGTTGCCGCAGCGCAGGTCGTAGATGAGCTGCTTGAGGTCCTCGATGGAGTAGATGTCGTGGTGCGGCGGCGGGCTGATGAGCTCGACGCCGGGCGTGGAGTTGCGCAGCCAGCCGATGTGCTCGTCGACCTTGTGGCCGGGCAGCTGACCGCCCTCGCCGGGCTTCGACCCCTGGGCGACCTTGATCTGGAGCATGTCGGCGTTGACGAGGTAGTTGGTCGTCACGCCGAAGCGCCCGCTCGCGACCTGCTTGATCGCCGAACGGCGGTCGTCGACGAAGCGGCCGGGGTCCTCGCCGCCCTCACCGGTGTTCGACTTCCCGCCGATGCGGTTCATGGCGACCGCGAGGGTCTGGTGGGACTCCGGGCTGATGGCCCCGAGGCTCATCGCCCCGGTCGAGAAGCGCTTGACGATCTCGCTCGCGGGCTCGACGCGGTCGAGCTGCAGCGGCGTCGGGGCCTCGTTGAAGCGCAGCAGCCCGCGCAGGGTGCCCCGGCGGGCAGCGTCGTCGTTGACCTCCCTGGCGAAGGCGTCGTAGTTCGCCCGCGCGGTCTCGTCGAGCCCGGGCGTGGCGCCGTTACGACCCTCGAGCGGGCGGTGGTGGCCGACGGCGCGCTGCAGCAGCGGGATCGTCGTCGGGTTCCACACATGCTGCTCACCGCCGTGGCGCCAGGCGTAGCGCCCACCGGTGGGCAACAGGTCGCTGTGGACCTCCGGGTAGGCCCGGGCGTGGCGGTCGAGGGCCTCCCGGGCGAGGACGTCGAGCCCGACGCCGCCGACCCGCGAGGGCGTGCCGGTGAAGTAGGCCTCGATGAGCGCGGCGTCGAGGCCGACGGCCTCGAAGATCTGCGCGCCGGTGTAGGAATGCAGCGTCGAGATCCCCATCTTCGAGAGGATCTTCAACAGCCCCGCGCCGACCCCCTTGATCACGGCCCGTTCGGCTTCCTCGAGGGTCGTGCCCGCCGGGATGTCCCCACGCTCAAGGAGCTCCCCGAGCGAGGAGAAGAGCAGGTACGGATGCACCGCGCTCGCGCCGTAGCCGAGGAGGCAGGCGACGTGGTGGACCTCGCGCACCTCGCCCGACTCGACGACGAGGCCGGCCTGCAGCCGTGTACCGGCGCGCACGAGGTGGTGGTGCACCGCCCCGACGGCGAGCAGCGCGGGGATCGCCACGCGGTTCTCGCGGGCGCGACGGTCGGAGAGGATGAGGATCTCGACGCCGTCGGCGACGGCCTCGTCGGCTGCGGCGCAGAGCTCGGCGAGCGCCGTCTCGAGGCCGTCGGGGCCCTCGGCGACCGCCCAGGTCGTGTCGAGGGTGACGGCGTGGAAGCCGGCCATCGACGGGGCCTGGCCGGGTACGAGCCGGTGGGCCTGGCGCAGCTTGGCGATGTCGCGCTCGCGCAGCACCGGCTGGGACATCGACAGCTGTCGGGCGTGCTCCGGGGTCTCCTCGAGGAGGTTGCTCTCAGGGCCGACGCCCGTGGCGAGGCTCATGACGATCGCCTCGCGCACCGGGTCGATCGCGGGGTTGGTGACCTGGGCGAAGCGCTGCTGGAAGTAGCTGAACAGCGACGGCGCCTCGTCGGAGAGCGCGGCGAGGGGGATGTCGGCCCCCATCGAGCCGACCGGCTCCTTGCCCGCCGAGGCGAGCGGCGCGACGAGGGTGCGCAGGTCCTCCTGGGTCCAGCCGAAGGCCCGCTGGCGCGTGCGCAGCGGCTCGGCGGGCTGCCCGGTCGGCGCGTAGGCGTCGGCGGGGACCTCCGGCAGGTCGTCGAGGTCGACGACGTGCTCGGCGACCCACTGGCCGTAGGGCTGCTGGCTCGCGACCTCCCGCTCGACCTCGCCGTCGGCGAAGACCGCGCCGCGGTCGAGGTCGACGACGAAGAGCCGTCCGGGCCGCAGGCGACCGGTGCGGGTGATGCGCGCGGGGTCGAGGTCGAGCGTGCCGGCCTCGGAGGCGAGCACGACCCAGCCGTCGTCGGTGACCGCCCAGCGCCCCGGACGCAGGCCGTTGCGGTCGAGGGTGGCCCCGGCGATGCGCCCGTCGGTGAAGGTCACGCTCGCCGGGCCGTCCCAGGGCTCCATGAGGCTCGCGTGGTAGGCGTAGAAGTCGACGACCTCGGGGGCGAGGTCGTCGCGGCCCTCGTAGGCGGCGGGGATGAGCATCATCACCGCGTGCGGCAGGGAGCGTCCGCTCATGACGAGGAGCTCGAGGACGTTGTCGAGGGTCGCCGAGTCCGAGCCGTCGGGGCGGATGACCGGCAGGATCTTCTCGAGGTCGTCGCCGAAGAGCTCGCTCGCCAGCTGGGACTCCCGGGCGCGCATCCAGTTGATGTTGCCCTGGAGGGTGTTGACCTCGCCGTTGTGCGCGAGCATCCGGTAGGGGTGGGCGAGCTCCCAACTCGGGAAGGTGTTCGTCGAGAAGCGCGAGTGCACGAGCGCGAGCGCCGAGGCGAGCCGCTCGTCGCGCAGGTCGGGGTAGAACCGCGCGAGCTGCGGGGCGGTGAGCATCCCCTTGTAGACGACGGTCTTCGACGAGCACGAGGGCACGGTGAGCGCACCGCCGCTCGCGACCTCGGCGCTGCGGCGGATGACGTAGAGCTTGCGCTCGAAGGCCTCGGCGTCGGCGACGTCGCCGGCCGCGCCGATGAGCAGCTGGCGGATGACCGGCGCCGCCTCACCGGCCACACGGCCGACGCAGTCGGGGCAGGTCGGCACGTCGCGCCAGCCGAGGACGCGCTGGCCGGCCCGGTCGACGGCGTCGAGCAGGCAGCGCTCGTGGTGCTCGCGCTCCTCGTCGTCCTGCGGCAGGAAGCACATCGCGGCGCCGTAGCGTCCCGGCTCCGGCAGGGCGATGCCGGCCTCGGCGGTGACCGCGCGCAGGAAGGCGTCGGGCAGGGCGAGGAGGATGCCGGCCCCGTCGCCGCTGTCGGCGTCGGCGCCCTCCGCGCCGCGGTGCTCCATGCGCACGAGGGCGGCGAGGGCGCGCTCGACGGTCTCGTGACTCGGCGCGCCGTCGAGCCGGGCGACGAGCCCGACACCGCAACCGTCGTGCTCGAAGGCGGGGTCGTAGAGCTGGGTCGATGGCATGACGCAACCTTCGCAGGGAGGGAACGCGCACGAGTGCGCCTCGCACCGGCTGCGGCCAGCCTCGTTGGTGGCGCGTGGCAGCCGGGGGCGCCGTTGCCCACCTTCAGTGTGCCGCGGATGCCCCCGGCGCGCGAAGCCTGAGCGCGGATTCGCCGATGCGGCCTACGCGAGCGCTGCCAACTCGGCGCTGCGCTCGACGACGAGCTCCCGCGCGCGGACCATCCCCTCGGGCCCGAGGTCCCGGGCATCGTCGACGAGCGCCTCGGCGCCGTCGGCGACGACCCCGGCCACGGCGAGGACCCGCGCGCCGGCCTCACGCCCGAGGTCGGCGACGTAGCCGGGCCCCTTGCCGTCGAAGGTCTGGCGGTCGAGCTTGCCCTCCCCGGTCACGACGACCCCGGCGCCCTCGGTCGCCTGTCGCAGGCCGATGAGGTCGGCGACGGCCTCGGCGCCGGGCATGATCGTCGCGCCGGTGAAGGCCGCGAGCGCGAAGCCGAGCCCGCCGGCAGCACCGGCGCCTTCGATCTCGCGCCACGGGCCACCCTCGACGTCACGCTCGACCACGTCGGCCCAGTGGGCGAGGTGGCGCTCGAGGGCGGCGACGTCCTCCGGGCTCGCGCCCTTCTGCGGGCCGAAGACCGCGGCGGCCCCACTCGGCCCGAGCAACGGGTTCGTGACATCGCTGGCGACGACCACGCGCGCCGGCGGCGGGCCGACGGCCTCGACCCGGGCGAGGGCGACGAGCTCGTGCGCACCGACCTTGAGCTGGTTGCCGTCGGCGCGCAGCAGCCGGTGCCCAAGTGCGCTCATCGCGCCGGCGCCCCCGTCGACGGTCGCGCTCCCCCCGAGGGAGAGGACGACCTCCTCGCAGGCCTCCGCGGCGATCGCGAGGAGTTGGCCGACGCCGAAGCTCGTCGCCGTGAGCGGATCGCGCTCCTCAGCGGGCAGGCGCGAGAGGCCCACGGCCTGGGCGGCCTCGACGAGCGCACGACCGTCGGGGAGGCGCAGCCAACCCGCCTCCACGGCCCGGCCCCGCGCGTCGGCGACGGTCGCACGCTCGCGCACCGCCCCGGTGGCGGCCTCGACGACCTCGATCGTGCCCTCGCCACCGTCGGCGATCGGCACGATCACGAGCTCGTCGTCGGGGCGCTCCCGGCGCCAGCCCTCGGCCATGGCCGCAGCGGCCTCCGCAGCGCTGAGCGTGCCGGCGAACTTGTCAGGGGCGAAGACGACCTTCACGACGGGATCCTCGGTCCGGGGCCGGGACGCGCAGTCTAGCGGGGGCGCGGCGGATGGGGATCCGGCGCCGCGTCACCGCGCGACCGCGTCGCCGGGCCTGGCCGGCCGAGAGCCCCGCGCGGCGGCGGACAGCACGGTCATGGCCGCTAGGATGAGCCGCCGGGACCGGCCCGCATCCAGGCCGCGCAGACGACAGCGAGGAGCTCGCGATGGCTGACACCTACGAGATGATCGTCCTCGGCGGCGGCACCGGCGGGTACTCCACGGCGCTGCGCGCGGCGGGTCTCGGCATGGAGGTCGCGCTCGTCGAGCGGGCGAAGGTCGGCGGGACGTGCCTGCACTGGGGCTGCATCCCGACGAAGGCGTTCCTCCAGGCGGCGGAGGTGGCCGAGCACGCCCAGCACGCCGGCGACTACGGCGTGAAGGCGACGTTCGAGGCGGTCGAGATGGCCGCGGTCCTCGAGTACAAGCGGGGCGTCGTCGACACGAACCACAAGGGCCTGCAGATGACCCTGAAGGCCCGCGGCGTCGACGTCATCGAGGGCTCCGGCCGCATCGAGCCGGGACGCCGCGTCGTCGTGACGACCGACGAGGGCGAGCGCACCCTCGAGGCCAGCCGCGCCCTCGTGCTCGCGACCGGCTCGGTGCCGCGCGACCTGCCCGTGCCCGGCGCGGAGACCGACGGCGAGGTCGTCATCAACTCCGACCACGCCCTCTACCTCGACCACGTGCCCGAGCGCCCGATCGTCATCGGCGCCGGCGCGATCGGCGTGGAGTTCTCGACGGTCTGGAACGCCTTCGGCTCCGAGCAGGTCACGATCGTCGAGGCGCTCGACGGCGTCGTGCCCAACGAGGACGTCGACACCCAGAAGGAGCTCGCCAAGCAGCTCAAGCGCCGTGGCATCACCGCCCACACCGGCACGACGGTCGTCGGCGTCGAGAAGGGCGATGGCGGCGTGCGGGTGACCGTCGACACCGGCAAGGGCGAGCAGCAGCTCGAGGGCGACATGCTCATGGTGGCGATCGGCCGACGACCGGTCACCGAGGGGCTCGGCTACGAGGAGGCCGGCGTCGGCCTCGACCGTGGCTACGTGCAGATCGACGAGTACTGCCGGCCGGGCCCCGAGGGCGTCTACGCCGTGGGCGACATCCTCCCGCCATCGACGCTCGGCCTCGCGCACTCCTCGTTCCAGGAGGGCTTCCTCGTCGCCGAGCACGCCGCTGGCGAGCGCGTCTTCCCGATCGACTACCACGGCGTGCCGCGGGTGACCTACTCCCACCCCGAGGTCGGCAGCGTCGGCTACAACGAGCAGGAGCTCAAGGAGTCCGGCGTGGACTACGCGGTCCACCGCTACCCCTTCAGCCACAACGGCCGCGCGATGATGATGAAGGAGAGCGGGCACGTCAAGGTGCTCGCCGCCGCCGACGGGGGCAAGGTCCTCGGGGTGCACATCATCGGCCCGAAGGCCACCGACCTCATCGCCGAGGGCCAGCTCATCTACAACTGGGAGGCACTGCCGACCGAGGTCGGGCAGTTCATCCACCCCCACCCCACGCTCTCGGAGGCCGTGGGCGAGGCGCACCTCGCGCTGGCCGGCAAGGCCCTGCACGGCTGAGCGCGACCGACCCGGAGCCGAGGAGGAAAGACCGTGGCCGAAGGCCGACGCCGACGGCGGGGCAGCCCGCCCGAGGCGACGCAGCCGCGGCGGCGACGCCGAGGCCAGGGCCCCGAGCCCGAGCCCCGGCGGCGACGCCGTCGCGGCCGCGACGACCGCGACGAGGCCTCCGCACCGGGGGCCGCAGAGGACAGCAGGGCGGGCGAGACAGAGCCCGCGAGCGCGGCGACCGTCGAGGCGGACGCCCCTGAGAGGAGCACTCCCGTGGCAACCGAAGTCACCGTCCCACAGCTCGGTGAGTCCGTCACCGAGGGCACGATCACCGAGTGGCTCGTCGAGGTCGGCGACGCCGTCGAGGCCGACCAGCCGCTCTTCGAGCTGAGCTCGGACAAGATCGACACCGAGGTGCCCGCGCCCGCCGCCGGCGTCGTGACCGAGATCAAGGTCGGCGTCGACGAGACCGTCGACGTCGGCACCGTCGTCGCGCTCATCGGCGACGCCGACGCGGCCCCGGCCGCCGAGGCCGAGCCCGCCGAGGCCCCAGCCGAGGCTGAGGCTCCCGCCGAGGAGCCCGCGGCCGAGGCCCCCGCCGAGGAGCCCGCGGCCGAGGCCCCCGCCGAGGAGCCCGCAGCCGAGGAGCCCGCGCCGATGCCGGCGCCCGCCGGCGAGGCGGT
>SLNF01000143.1 GCA_007133145.1 Nitriliruptorales bacterium | reverse complement strand
GCGGACCACCGAGGCCACCGCGACGGTGCGGGCGAGCACGGCGAAGGCGACCGCCGGGCGCTGCCGCGGCGCCATCGGCCGGATCGTCATGCGGTGCAGCGCGTAGAGACCGACGAGGAGGTAGGAGACCGCGAGGGTCGAGAACAGCCCAGCGGGGCCGACGAGCGCCATCGCCGCCGAGGCGAGCAGCGGTCCGGCGATCGAGCCGCCCCCCGCGGCAAGCACGAGCGTCGCGCTCGCGCCGATCATCTGCCCGCGGGTGAGCCAGTCGTTGGTGTGGGCGATCGACAGCGAGTAGAGCGGCCAGGCGAGGGCGCCGAAGAGGCCCGCCGCGGCGAGGAGCCCGAGGCCCGTCGGCCCCGCCATCGCGATGAGCGCCGCGACACCACCCGCGGCGAGGGCCGTCGCGGCGATGACGCTGCGCCGGTCACGGCGGTCCGAGAGCCGCGACAGCGGCATCTGCAGCACGACGCCGCCGAGGATGCACACGGCCATGAACGCCGCGGTCTGGTCGACGCGGTGACCGGTCCCCGTCGCGTAGATCGCGCCGAGACCGATGATCGCGCTGTGGCCGAGCCCCGCGCCAGCGGCCCCGACGACGCCGAGCGGCGCGGCGGCGAGCACCGCGCGCAGCCCCATCGGGCTCGGCTCGGCGATGTGGGGCGTGCTGCGCGCGCCAAGGGCGATGGGCACGAGGGCGAGGGAGATGAGGATCGACGCGAGGAGGAAGAGCTCGATGCCTCCCGGGTCGGCGGTGACGAGGAGGACCTGGCCACCACCGAGGCCGACGGCGGTGACGACCGCGTAGAGGCCGAGCAGCCGCCCACGGGTCTCGTTCGTCGCGAGGTCGTTGAGCCAGCTCTCCACGACGACGTAGAGCCCGGCGACCGAGAGGCCGGTGAGAGCGCGCACCGCCGACCACGTCACCGGGTGGATCGTGAGCAGGTGGACGAGGACCGAGGCGGAGGCCAGGGAGGCGAGGGCGGCGAAGACGCGGACGTGGCCGACCGCGCGCACGATCGAGGGCCCCCACCAGGTGCCCGCGACGAAGCCCGCGTAGTAGCTCGCGGCGACGATGCCGAGCGTGGTCTCGCTGAAGGCCTCGAGGCTGCCGCGCAGGCTGATGAGGCTGCCCTGCAACCCCCCGGAGAGCATCATGAGCAGGAGACCGGCGAGGACGACCCCGGCACCGGCCGCGGGCCGGGGACGGCGGCGGGGCTCGGACACGAGGAGGAGAGCCATGGTGCGCCTCGCGAGGGTGACGGGGCCGACCGGCGGGGCGGGGCGCCCTGCGCTGCGGCGGGAGGTGATCGGGATGGGCCCTGAGCGGGCGTGTCCGCTGCCGCGGGGATGCTGCACGGGCAGCGTAGATCCCACGTCGGCCGCGCCGAGGGGAACGTGACCTGCCCCCTGGTGTCCCCCCGGCCGGGCGTGCGGGCACGGTCGACGCACCACGGCGACGGTGTGCCCGGCGCAACGCCCGGGGAAGGCTTGCAGCGTGCGCCCGACGCTCGTGATCCTCCTCGCCGTCGCGGTGCTGCTGGCCATGGCCTGGCTCGGGCAGCGCCGCCTCATCTATCTGCCAATGCCCACCGAGGTGCCCCCGGTCGCCGAGGCGCTGCCGGGGGCCCGCGAGCTCAGCCTCACCACCGACGACGGACTCGACCTCGACGCCTGGCTCGCCCACCCCACCGATGGCGATCTCGGCGTCGGCGTGCTCGTCGCCAACGGCAACGCCGGGCACCGCGGCCTGCGGGCCCCCCTCGCCGAGGCCCTGCGCGAACGCGGGCTCACCGTCCTGCTCTTCGACTACCGCGGCTACGCCGGCAACCCCGGCCGACCGAGCGAGCAGGGGCTCGCCGCCGACGCCCGCGCCGCCCGCGAGGCGCTGCTCGAGGCCACCGACCTCGAGGCCGACGCGCTGCTCTACTACGGCGAGTCGATCGGCACCGGGGTCGTCACCGCGCTCGCGACCGAGGCGCCGCCGGGTGGGCTCGTCCTGCGCTCGCCGTTCCCCGAGCTCGCCGACGTCGGCCGGCGGCACTACCCCTTCCTGCCCGTGCGTACCCTCCTGCGCGACCGCTACCCCGTCGCCGAGCAGCTTGCCGAGGTCACGGCGCCGGTCACCGTCGTCTACGGCGAGGACGACCGCATCGTCCCGCCCGAGCTCAGCCGCGAGGCGGCCGCCGCTGCGCCCGACCTCCACGAGGTCGTCGCCGTGCCAGGCGGGCACAACGACCGCGCACTGCTCGACGGCGAGGCCCTCGTCGACGCCGTCGAGCGCCTCGCGGCCGAGGTCGCACCGCCCGACGGTGGGAGCCCCTGAGCGCGCCGCGCGGCGCACACGACCACGCGGGGGTCGGGCTCAGTGCGAGTCGCGCACCACCGCCACGGCGATGCCGTCGTGACGCTTGCGCCCGACGATCTGGAGGAACGCCGCCTCGAGACGGGGGTCGCGCGCGAGCGCGGCGTTGAAGTGCTGGATGCCCTCGAGGTCCTCGTCGCGGGCCGGCAGCGCGACGCGCCCGCCCCGCACGACGTTGTCGGCGACGAGGACCGCACCGGGGCGGGTGAGGCGCAGCGCCGCCTCGAGGTACTCGGGGTAGGAGGCCTTGTCGGCGTCGATGAAGACGAGGTCGAAGGGGCCGGCGGGATCGTCCTCGAGGGCCTCCATCAGTCCGAGGGCCCGGCCGACGCGCACCTCGACGCGCTCGGCGAGTCCGGCCTCGGCGAGGTTGGCCCTGGCTACCGCAGCGTAGGCGGGGTCGAGCTCGAGGGTGACGAGCCGGCCGTCGTCGGGCAGGGCCCGCGCGAGGCAGATCGCGCTGTAGCCACCGAGCGTGCCGACCTCGAGGACCCTTCGCGCGCCGGAGGCCGCGACGAGCACCGCGAGCAGCCGGCCGACGCCCGGGGAGACCTGGATCCGCGGCAGGCCCGCGGCGTGGGAGCGCTCGAGGGCGGCCTCGAGGTCGGGATCGGTCCCGCCGAAGAGCCCCTCGAGGTAGGCGTCGACGTCGCCGTAGCTCAGCACCGCCACCGTGACCACCTCCGGGCGCCGCGCGCACCAGGAGCGTACCCAGGGCCGGCGGCGGGCTCCCCTGCGCGACGGCGACCGCTCAGCCCTCCCCGAACCCGGCGAGGTCGCTGATGGTCCGCACTGCGCCGTCCTCGTAGAGGGTGAGTTCCGGGTGACGGGCGGCGAGGTCGATGCGCGCCTCGATCGAGGCCTGGGGGGCGATCCAGCGAAGCGTGAGGGCGTCGGGCTCGTCGGGGCCGAGCTCGAAGCGACCGGCGAAGGCGGGATGGCGGTTGCGGAAGCGGATGAGCCCGAGGAGGCCCGCGACCACCGGCGTCGCGAGGGCGGCGTCGATCTCCTCACGGGTGTAGTGGTGGCGGTTGAGGTCACGACCGACGCCGGTAGCCGCGAGCAGCTCCATGTCGTTGCGCCCGGCCAGCAGCCCGACGTAGTAGATCTGCGGCACGCCCGGGATGAGCAGCTGGATGAGCCTCGCGAGCAGGTAGGCCTCGTCGTCGGCGCCGAGGGCGTCGTAGTACGTGGTGTTCACCTGGTCGAGGTCGACGTTGGACGCCGCCGCGCCGGTGGCCTGCCGGCTCTGCCCGTCGGTGTGCTCGTGGATGCGCTCGACGAGCGCGTCGATCGCCTCGTCGTCGAGCAGCCCGGGGCGGGTGGGGTCGGTCGGGTCGGAGCCGACATCGAGGACGCCGATGCCGTCGTGGGTGTCGAGGACGGTGACGGCATTGGTCGGGCGTACCTCGAGCCAGTGGCGCAGCGGGCCCGCCTCGCCGGTGAACAGCGCGTGGAGGACGAGGGGGGCGAGGCCGAAGTCGTAGACCCGGTCGACCTCGGCGGCGACGGCGATCTGCTGCTCGTAGTGCGCATGGACCGCGACGAGCGTCTCGATGCCGCGCTCGCGCGCCCACCCGCGCAGCTGCCCGATGAAGGCGAAGGTCTCCGGCGTCATGAAGCACGAGGTGCCCGGCGTCTTGACCGCGTAGCCGACGGCGTCGAGCCGGGTCGCGCGCACCCCGGCGGCAGCGAAGCGGTCGAGGATCGACCGCAGGTACTCCTGGGCGCGGGGATGGCTGACGTCGAGGTCCATCTGGCGGTCGGTGAACGTGGCCCACATGATCCGCCGGCTGTGGTCGCCGAAGGTGACGTCGGCCAGCGGCAGGCCCGGTCGCGGCCGGTGGAGGCGCAGGAGGTCCTCCTCGGTGGCCCCCTCGGGGAAGACCTCGGCGAAGGTGAGGAACATCCCCGCCCAGGGACTCGCGGCACCACGGGCGAGCACGTCGCGGAACTCGGGTGATTCGTCGCTGACGTGGTTGACGACGAGGTCGACCATGACCTCGGCGCGGCGACTGAGCGCCGCGACGTCGTCCCAGGAGCCCATCCTCGGATCGACCGCGGTGTGGTCGGTCGGGTCGAAGCCGGCGTCGGGTCCGTCGATGGGCGTGAAGAACGGCAGGACGTGGACGCCGCCGAAGAGCCCGTCGAGAGGCCCATCGAGGAGTTCGGCGAGCCCGGCCAGCGACCCTCCAAGCCGATCGGCGTAGGCGCTGAGCTGCGTGGCGTTGCGCATGATCCCCTCCTCGCCGTCCGCGTCGTACTCCCGCGCCGGCCCATGGGCCTACGCTGGGGGGCGCAGCCCGATGGGAGGAGCGTCGCAATGGTCGCGGGGTCCGCGCAAGGTCCGCTCAATCACGGGTGGTCCGGGGATGGGCCCGCCCACGGTGTGCCCGACGAGGGCTGGGTCGACGACCGCGCCCTCGGGGGGTCCCGCAGCGGGCCCGAGCAGCCCCACGTCAGCCCACCGCTCGCGCGGCGCCTGCGTGAGGCCGGGCTGGTCTGGACCCCTGCCAACGGCGACCGTTTCGTCATCCCCGAACGCGACCTCGAGGAGCACGTCTTCCTCATCAGCCCCATGAGCGTCGAGGTCCGGGAGAGCCCGAGCGGGCTCCTGCTGACCTTCAACGGCGCCGTCGAGTGGGCCCTCGACGCGATCGTCGTCGGCGAGGCGGTGTGGCTGCCCAGCGAGGGCCAGGCCCGCGAGCGCCTCGGCGCCGCCTTCGCGGGCCTCGAGGCCCACGAGGACGGGCACCGCTGCACCGTGGCCACGACCGCCGGCCCTGCCTCGTTCGACGCCGCCGAGCCGGCCGACGCCTACGCCCGGGCGCTCCTGCACCTGCTCAGCGGGGACCGCCCGTAGCGCCGCCTGCCCGCGACCACCGCAGCAGGGTCGCGCGCACCCGGCCGACGGGCTCAGGGGGAGCCCGTGATCCCGTCGTCGAAGGGGCTACGCGCGGGATCGCCGGCATCCGGCACGCGGTCGTGCGTCGGGTTGGCGAGGCAGATCCGATCGAGGGGCAGGAGGCGGTCGTCGGCATAGAGGGCGCGCACGAGGCCGTAGGCCATGACGAGCATGATGACGCTGAAGGGCAGGGCCGTGGTGATCGCCGCCGTCTGCAGGGCTTGAAGGCCCCCCGCGCCGGTGAGCAGCAGCACCGCGGCGATCGCGCCCTCGAGCAGCGCCCAGAACGCCCGCTGGACCTTCGGCGGGTCGGTGTTGCCACCCGAGGTGAGGAGGTCGATGACGAGCGAGGCCGAGTCCGAGGAGGTCACGAAGTAGACCGAGACGAGCAGGATCGCGAGCACCGTCGTGATCGCGCTGAGCGGCAACTCCTCGAGCAGGCCGAAGAGCGCGACCGCCGGGTCCTCGGCGACCTTCGCCGAGAGGGCACCGTCGGTGGCGATGTCCACGCTGAAGGCGGTGTTGCCGAAGATCGCCATCCAGACGAACGTCAGCCCTGCGGGCACGAGCAGCACGCCGAAGACGAACTCGCGGATCGTGCGCCCGCGCGAGACCCGCGCGATGAACAGCCCCACGAAGGGTGACCAGGCGATCCACCAGCCCCAGTAGAAGATGGTCCACGCCGCCTGCCAGGAGCCGTCGCCGGCCGCGTCGGTCCACAGCGTCGTCTCCGGCAGCGTCTGGACGTAGACGCCGATCTGCTGGACGAACGCCGACAGCACCCCGAGGGTAGGCCCCGCGAGGAGGACGAAGACCATGAGCACCATCGCGAGGACGAGGTTGGTCACCGACAGCCGCAGGATCCCCTTGTCGAGCCCGGCCATGAGCGAGGCAATCGCCGCGAGGGTGATGACCGCGATGATCGCCAACTGCACGGTCGTGGACTGCTCGAGCAGGCCGAGGTTCGCGAGCCCGGCGTTGACCTGGAGGACGCCGAGGCCGAGCGAGGTCGCGACGCCGAACATCGTGCCGAAGACCGCGAAGGTGTCGACGGCGTCCCCCCAGCGCCCGTGGATGCGCTGCCCGAGCAGGGGATAGAGCGCGCTGCGGATCGACAGCGGCAGGCCATGACGGTAGGCGAAGTACGCGAGTGACAACCCGATGAGCGCGTAGACGCCCCAGGCGTGCACGCCCCAGTGGAAGAACGTGAAGCGCATGGCCTCGACGCGAGCCTCGACGGTCCCGGCCTCGGCCATCGGCGGGTTCGCGAGGTGGGACAGCGGCTCGGCGACCGCCCAGAACACGAGCCCGATGCCCATGCCGGCGGTGAAGAGCATCGCGAACCATGTGAGGTAGCGGTACTCCGGCGCTCCGTGCTGCTCACCGAGACGGATGCGACCGAACCGGCTCGCCCCGAGCCAGACGACGAAGACGAGAAAGCCGGCCACCGCGAGGACGTAGTACCAGCCGAGGTACTCGGCGATGCCGGCCTGCAGCGTCTCGACGACGCGTCCGACGGCGTCGGTCGCGATCACCCCGGTGAGGAGGAAGACGACGATGACGAGCACGGACACGCCGAACACGACGGGGGT
>SLNF01000168.1 GCA_007133145.1 Nitriliruptorales bacterium | reverse complement strand
TGATCGACTACGACGAGACCGGCTCGATCGGCAAGCGCTACCGCCGCCAGGACGAGGTCGGCACGCCGTTCTGCGTCACCGTCGACTTCGAGACCGTCGAGGAGGACCGCGCGGTCACCGTCCGCGACCGCGACACGATGGTCCAGGAGCGCGTCGCGATCGACCGCCTCGAGGGCTACCTCGCCGAACGGCTCGACACCGTCGACTGAGCTCCTCGCGGTCCCGTGCCGGTGCCGCCGTGCCGGCCGCGCGTCGGTCGCGGGCGTCGCCCCGGGTCGGATCCCCTCCCGGGCGGAGCGTCGGCCGGCGTCAGTGCCACCCGCCCCAGCGGCGGTAGGGGTCAGGCGGCTCGTCGGGCCGCCGCGGTCGCTCGGCCGCCGCGGGGCCGGCTAGCCGGGCGACGTCGTCCTCGATCCGGCGGGTCCGCTCGAGGATCTCCGCGAGCGCCCGCGCCGCCCACGAGGCCAGCCGCAGCGCCGCCCCGGCGATGAACGTCACGATCCACACGACGACGGCGAAGACCGGCTCGCCCTCGCGGAAGAGCAGTCCGCCGGCGACGACCCCCGCGACCCCGGCGGCGTAGACGAGCGCATCGGCCACCCGGGCGGCCACGGCGAGCTCGCGGAGGCGTACGTGCTCCATGGTGGCCACCCTCGCGTCCGGTCGGCGGGGTCGCAACCCCGGGACGCACTCGCCGCACGCCACGGGGTGCGGCGACCCGCGAGCCTGGATTGCCGCTGCCGACGCGGCGTCCGAGACCCGAACTTCACTTCGCCTTTTCGGTACCCTGGAAGCCTCCACGGGAGGGCGGCGTCGATGACACGGTCCACAGCAGGGCGATGGACCTTCCTCACCAACCACGCCCACGTGCTCGTCTGCATCGCGGACAACCCCGATGTGCGAGCCCGCGAGATCGCCGATCTGGTGGGCATCAGCGAGCGCGCGGTGCAGGCGATCATCAGCGACCTCGTCCACGCCGGCTATGTCGTCCGCGAACGGACCGGACGGCGGAACCACTACACGATCGATGTGGATCGCGGGCTGCGCCACCCTCTCGAGGAGGACCACACCGTCGGCGAGCTCCTCGGGATGCTCGGGCGGCTCCCGTAGGCGGGACCGCGCCGGCACGCGTGATGGTCCGCGAGCCGGTTCAGGCTCCCTGCTCGACGGCAGGTCGCCAGTGACCCGCGTCGGCGGCCGAGGTTTGGCACCCACCATCATACGAAAAGATATTCACGAAATCATCTTCGTATGTAAGGGTCCGCCTTGTCGACCGCGTCCGCACGCCTGCTCGCGCAGCCCAGCCCCCGCCTCGCAGGCAGGGGCTCGCGATGACGCGCGCCCTGCTCATCCTCGGCGGCGTGGGCCTGCTCCTTGGGGTCATCGCGCTGTTCGGTGCGCCGGGGAGTCGCGGACGCCTGCGGGGTGTCCTCGCGCTGGCGACGGGAGCGTTGCTCGTCGTCCTGCTCGCCGCCCCTGACCGTGCGCAGGCGGCGCTGACCGTCGCGCTGAGCGGCGCGACGTTGGCCGGCCTCTACGTCGTCGCGCAGCTCTTCGAGCGCGCGGCGGCGCGCAAGACCGGCGGCGACCTGCGACTCGACAGCGACCCCCTGCGGCGGGCATGAGCCTCGTCGTCCTCGCCCTGCCCTTGCTGGGTGCCGGGGTCGTGGCGCTTGTCGCCGCCCGCTGGCGGTCGCCGCTGACCCTGACGGTCCTGGTGCTCACGCTCCTCAGCGGGGCGCTCATGGCCCAGGGCGTGGGCTCGGGGGGTGCCCGGGTCGTCACGCTCGCCGCCGTCGGTCTTCCCGCCGCCGTCGTGGTGGAGGACGGCCTCTCCGCGGCGCTCGTGCTCGTGTCGTCGGGCCTCGCCCTCGCCACGGCGCTGTTCGGCGTCCTGCACCGTGACGCCGGGGCTGGTCCCCCGGCGGCGTACTGGCCCCTCTCCCTCGCGCTGCTCGCGGGGCTGCACGGGCTCTTCCTCGCCGGCGACCTCCTCACGGCCTACCTCTGGCTCGAGGTCGTTGCCGTCGCCGGAGCCGCGCTCGTGGCCTGGCGTGGTGACGGAGCGCGGATGGCCGCGGCGACGCGGTACTTCTACGCCGAGCTCGTCGCGTCGGTGACCTTCCTGGCCGGCACCGCCCTGGTCTGGTCGGCCACTGGCACGGTGGTGATCACCGACCTTGCGGGCCAGGTCGGTGACAGCACGGGTGGCCGGCTCGGACTTGCCCTGCTCACGACGGGCCTCCTGCTGAAGGTCCCCGTCGTCCCGCTGCACTTCTGGCTGCCCGCGGCGCACACCCTCGCCCCGAGCGCGGTGAGCCCGCTGCTCTCGGGCCTCGTCGTCAAGAGCGCCTTCGTGATCCTGCTGAGGACATGGGTGGGCGGCGTCCCCGAGGTGGGCCAGCCGACCCTCGCCCTGCTGCTGGGCGTGCTGGGCGCGGTTGCGGTGCTCTGGGGAGGCCTGACCGCCCTCCGGGTTGAGCGGGCGAAGGTGCTCGTGGCCTACTCGACGGTCTCACAACTGGGCTTGCTGCTCCTGGCCGTGCCACTCGCCGTGGCCGGCTCCGGGGAGGCGTGGCTCGGCGCGGCCTTCCATGCGATCGCCCACGCGCTACCGAAGGCCGCGTTGCTCATGGCCGTGGCGCTGCTCGCGCACACGATGGGCGGCGGCACCGTCGATCGCCTCACGGGGGCCGCGGCGCGCCGGCCAGTCGCGGCGTTCGCCGCCGGCCTGGCCGCGCTGAGCCTCGTCGGCCTGCCCCCGACCGGAGGCTTCGTCGCGAAGTGGTACCTCGTGGTCGCGAGCCTCACGACCGGGCAGTGGTGGTGGGCCGCGACGATCGTCGCCGGGAGCTTCCTCACCGCGGCCTACCTCGCGCGGCTGCTGCAGCGCTTCTTCCGCGGCGCCGGGCGCACGGTGGCCGGCGAGTCGGAGCCTGCCGAGCGTGGTCGGGCCGACGTCGTCGCCCTCGGCCTCGCTGCGGCCGGTCTGCTGCTCGGCCTCTACCCGAACGCCCTCCTCGGCCTGCTCGACGTCGGCGCACCGCTGGGGGTGATGGCGCGTGGCTGAGGCGAGCCTCGGCAGCCTCCTGCCGGTGCTGCTGCTGCTCACGTCGCTGGTGCCGGCCGCGGTGATCTTCGTGCTGCCCGAGCCCCGCGAGCGGGCGCGCCGCCTCGTCAACATGGCGGGCGCGATCCTCAAGGTCGTGCTCACCGGCGTGCTCATCGCCGGCGTGCTGGGCGGCGGCGAGTACGAGTGGCGCCGTGAGCTGCTCACCGGCGTCGACCTCGTGCTCCGTGTCGACCCGATCCCGCTGCTGTTCGTGACGCTGTCGTCGATCCTGTGGCTGACGACGACCGTCTACGCGATCGGCTACCTCGAGCCGGGTCAGCGACGGTCCCGGTTCTTCGGCTTCTTCAGCCTGTGCGTGACCGCCACCATCGGCATCGCCCTGGCCGGCAACCTCGTGACGTTCCTCATCTTCTATGAGCTGCTCACGGTGGCGACCTACCCGCTCGTCGTCCACCAGGGCGACCACCGGGCGCTCGTCGGCGGCCGCGCCTACCTCCTCTACAGCGTCACCGGCGGTGCGGTGCTGTTGGTGGCCGTCGCGTGGCTGCACGTCCTGGCCGGTCCGGTGGAGTTCCTCGAGTACGCGCCGCTGGCCGGGCTCGCCGGCGAGCACGCGACGTCGCTCACGCTCATCTTCGTGCTGCTCGTCGCCGGGCTCGCGGTCAAGACTGCGGTGGTGCCCCTGCACGGCTGGCTGCCCAAGGCCATGGTCGCGCCCGCCCCGGTCAGCGCCCTGCTGCATGCCGTCGCGGTGGTCAAGGCCGGGGCCTACGGCATCGTGCGGGTCGTCTACGACCTCTACGGACTCGCGCTCGCCCAGCAGCTGCGGTTGCTGACCCCGTTGTTGGCGCTGGCGGCGGTGACGATCGTCTACGGCTCCCTGCGGGCCCTGGCCCAGGACGACCTCAAGCGTCGGCTGGCCTACTCCACGGTCAGCCAGCTCTCCTACATCGTCCTCGGTGTGGGCATCGCGAGTCTCACCGGCGTGACGGGTGGGCTCGTGCACCTCATCCACCAGGGCATCCAGAAGGTCACGCTGTTCTACTGCGCGGGCAACCTCGCAAAGCAGCTCGGCGTCACCCGGATCAGCGAGATGCGCGGGGTGGGTCGGCGCATGCCGCTGACGATGGGGGCCTTTACCGTCGCGGCCCTCGGGATGATCGGCATCCCCCCGACCGCCGGCTTCGTGACGAAGTGGCACCTCGGGCTCGGTGGGCTCGAAGCGGGGCAGGGCTGGGTCATCTGGGTCCTGCTCCTGTCGAGCGTGCTCAACGCCGCCTACTTCCTGCCGGTGATCGCGCGGATCTGGTTCCTGCGTGTCGAGGGGGAGAGGCCCGGTGCCCCCACCCTCGAGCGTGACCTCGAGCGCGACCCGTGGCTCGTGCTGCCAGCCGTGGCGACCGGGCTGAGCGTGCTGCTCGCGGGCCTGCTCGCGGGCGCGCCGCTGAGCCCCTTGAGCTGGGCCGCGTCGATCGCGCAGGAGGTGGCGGGATCGTGAGCGTCGTGTGGTGGCTGACGCCCATCCTCCTGCCCCTGGCCGTCGCCGTGGTGACCACGCTGCGTCCGGGGCCGCGCACCTCGTGGTTGCTCGCCGCCGCACCGGTGCCGGCATTGGTACTGGCGCTGGCCGGCCCCTTGCTGCCGGCGCCGGCGCTGTCGTGGCTGCTGCTCGAGCCCAGGCTCGCCCTCGACCCCGTCGGTCGGGTGTTGCTCGCCCTCACCGCCGTCGTCTGGATCGTCGCCGGCGTCTACGCCCGCACCGAAGCCGAGCAGCGGGGCGGCTACGTCGAGTGGTGGCTGCTCTCGCTCAGCGGCAACGTCGGGTTGCTGCTCTCCGATGACATCCTCACCTTCTACACCGCCTTCGTCGTCATGACGCTCGCCGCGTACGGGCTCGTGGTGCACAGCCGCACCGTGGAGGCCAGGCGGGCGGGGCGGGTCTACCTCGTGCTCGGCGTCGCCGGCGAGACGGTGCTGCTCGCCGGACTGCTGCTCGCCGCCGCGGACGCGCCAGGGCTGCGGATGGCCGAGGTCGCCGGTGCGGTCGCGGGCTCGGCCAACCGCGACCTCGTCGTCGCCCTGCTCCTCATCGGCTTCGGCATCAAGGCAGGGGTCATCGGCCTGCACGTCTGGCTGCCGTTGGCCCACCCCGCGGCGCCGTTCGCCGCCAGCGCGGTGCTCAGCGGCGCGATGATCAAGGCCGGACTCGTCGGGTGGTTGCGCCTGCTGCCGATCGGCGCGTTGCCCCTGCCGGGCTGGTCCGACCTGCTCGTGGTCCTCGGCCTGGCTACGGCGGTGGTCGGTGTCGCGTTGGGGTTGACCCAGCGCGCGCCGAAGGTCGTGCTGGCCTACTCGAGTGTCAGCCAGATGGGCTTCATGACCTTGCTCGTGGGGGTGGCCCTGGCCGCGCCCGAGGCCGCCCCCGTCGCCGTGGCGGCGGCGGCGGTCTACGCGCTGCACCACGGCGTGGCCAAGGCGGTCCTCTTCGTCGCCGTCGGCCTGCTGCCGAGCGCGGGCGGGACCTGGCGCCGGACCGCCCTGCTCGTGGGCGTCGCCGCCGCGGGGCTCGCGCTCGCCGGCGCACCGCTCTCCAGCGGCGCGTACGCCAAGGCGTGGATGAAGCAGGCCATCGACCTGGCCCTGCCCGGGACCAGCGTGACGACCTTCGCCTCCCTGGCGGCCGTGGGCACGACGCTGCTCATGGCACGGCTCCTCCTGCTGCTGCGCGCCCAGCGGCCGGGCGCCGGACCGGCCGGTCGTCCCACCCCCGGCCTGGGGGCCTGGCTGACGTTGGTCGTCGCCATGGCCACGCTCACCCCGCTGCTGCCTCCCGTGCTGCTGCCCGTGCTCGCCACGCCGGACTCGGGCGCGGTCGTGGCCGAGCCGCTCTGGCCCCTGCTGCTCGGCTTGGCCATCGCCGGCGCGGTCGCGCTGGCCCAGCGCCGCGTCGGGGTCACCATGCCCGCGCTGCCGGCGGGCGACCTCGTCGTCGTCGGGGAGCGTGCCGTGGCCGGCGTCGCGCGGGTGCTCGCCCTGCTCGCGCCACCGCTGACCGCGGCGCTCTCCCGGTGGACCCGCGCGGTGCAGGGCGCAGCGCTGGCCCTTGGCCGACGCGACGAGGGCCTCGACCGGCTCGAGGACCTCCTCACCCGATGGCGCACCGGCGGCGCCATGGTCGCGCTCGTCGCGGTCGCCCTCGTCATCGCCCTCGCCATGCCCCTGCTCTGAGACCCGACCACCCCCATCCCGACCACTGACGGAGGAATCGACGATGCGCACCGCGATCGACCGTGACCGCGCGCCCCTCAAGGAGCGCGAGGCGCTGCCCGCAGCTGACGCGCCGCACGCGCAGCCCACCGACGAGGTTCTCGGCTTCCTCGACGCCACCGCGGAGGGCCTCACGAGCGACGAGGCCCGAGCGAGGCTCGAGCGCAGCGGACCGAACCGCCTGCCGGAGAGCCCGGCGGACCCGGCGTGGCTCAGGCTCGCACGGCACTTCAACGACGTGCTCATCTACGTGCTGCTCGCAGCAGCGGTGCTCAAGGCCGTGCTGGGGGAGTGGGTCGACTTCGGGGTCATCCTCACCGTGGCCGTCGTGAACGCCGTGATCGGCTTCGTGCAGGAGGGCCGCGCCGAGCGGGCGCTCGCAGGCCTCCGCTCGATGCTGTCGCTGACCGCGCAGGCGCGGCGTGACGGCGACTGGACCGAGGTGGAGGCCGAGTCGCTCGTCCCCGGCGACGTCGTGCGACTGCGCTCCGGCGACCGGGTCCCCGCGGACCTGCGCGTCCTCGAGGCGGTCGAGCTGCGCACCGAGGAGTCCGGCCTGACCGGTGAGTCCGAGCCCGTTGCCAAGCAGGCCGCAGCGGTCGACGGCGACGCCGGGATCGGCGACCGCTTCAGCATGGCCTACTCCGGCAGCCTCGTGGCCGGTGGCCGCGGCGTCGGGGTGGTCACCGCGACCGGCGCCGACACCGAGATCGGGCGCATCAGCGCGATGATCGACGAGGTGGAGGACCTCGCCACCCCGTTGGAGCGCCAGATCCGTCGGTTCAGCTCGGGGCTCTCGAAGGTCATCCTCGCCGTCGCCGCCTTCATGCTCGTCTTCGGCTTCGGGGTCCACGACCTCGAGGTCGTCCTCCTGCTCACTGCCGCGGCGGCCTTCGCCGTGGCCGCGATCCCTGAGGGCCTGCCCGCCGTGGTGACGATCACCCTGGCCCGCGGCGTGCAGGCCATGGCCCGCCGCAACGCCATCACCCGCAACCTCACCGCGGTCGAGACCCTCGGCTCGGTGACGGTCGTCTGCTCGGACAAGACCGGGACGCTCACGAAGAACGAGATGACCGCCCAGCGGGTGGTCACCCCGGAGCGGAGCTACACCGTGCAGGGCGTCGGCTACGCCCCCGAGGGCCTCATCCTCGACGGCGACCGTCCCGTCGACCCCGACGCCGACGCCGGGCTGCGGGCGCTCGTGACGGTCAACGCCGCCGCGAACGACGCGACGGTGCGCGAGGCGGGGGGGCAGTGGCAGGTGGTCGGCGAGCCGACCGAGGGCGCGCTGCGGACCCTGGCGATGAAGGCCGGCGTCGATACCGCATCGCTGACCCGCCTGGCCGTGGTGCCCTTCGAGTCCGAGCACAAGCTCATGGCCACCCTCGACGTCGGCGTCGACGGGCAGCGCTGGATCCACGTCAAGGGGGCGCCTGACCGGGTGCTCGACCGCTGCGTGGCCGAGGCGGTGGGTGATGGCTCCTCGCGGGCCCTCGACCGCCGCCGGTGGGAGGCCGAGATCGACGACCTCAGCGACCGCGGCCTACGCGTGCTCGCCGCCGCGCGGCGCAAGGCCGACGGCGACCGGGGCACGCTGACCCTCGACGACCTCGACGACGACCTCGTGCTCGTCGGCCTCGTCGGCATCCTCGACCCCCCGCGGCCCGAAGCCGTCGACGCCGTGGCCGAGGCCAAGCGCGCCGGCATCCAGGTGAAGATGATCACCGGCGACCACGCCGGGACCGCCACCGCCATCGGCCGCGAGATGGGCATCATCGACCCCGCCGACCCCGACGCCCGGGACCACGCGACCCGGGCGATCACCGGCACCGAGCTCGACGCCGCCTCCGAGGTGGAGCTCCGCGACATCGCCGAGCGCTACGACACCTTCGCCCGGGTCAGCCCCGAGCACAAACTGCGCCTCGTCGAGGCGCTCCAAGCCAACGGCGAGGTCGTCGCGATGACCGGCGACGGGGTGAACGACGCCCCGGCCCTGCGCCGCGCCGACGTCGGGGTGGCGATGGGCATCAAGGGCACCGAGGCCACGAAGGAGGCCGCCGAGATCGTCCTGGCCGACGACAACTTCGCCACCATCGAGCGCGCCGTCGAGGAGGGTCGCCGGACCTTCGACAACATCCAGAAGTCGATCGTCTTCCTCCTGCCCACCAACGGCGCGCAGTCCCTGGTGCTGCTCATCGCCGTGCTGTTCGCGCTCCCGCTGCCGCTCGAGCCGGTGCAGATCCTTTGGGTGAACCTCATCGCTGCGGTGACGTTGTCGCTGGCGCTGGCCTTCGAGCCCGCGGAGCCCGACGTCATGCGCCGCCCTCCACGGATCCCGGGGGCGGCGATCATCGAGCGCAGCGCCGTGGGCAAGATCCTCCTGGCCTCGGTGCTCATCGGCGGGGGCACCCTCGCGGTGTACTTCCTCGCCCGGGCCCAGGGGATGGACGCGGCAACGCGTCAGACGATGGCCGTGACGATGCTCGCGATGGGGCAGGTGGCCTACCTCTTCAACTGTCGCAACCTGCGGGGCACGAGCCTGCGCTGGGACCTGTTGCTCACCAACCGCATCGCCTGGCTTTCGGTGGTGGCGCTGTTCGGCCTCCAGGCGCTGTTCGTCTACGCGCCGGTGATGCACACCCTCTTCGGCTCGAGCCCCCTGCCCGCGAGCGCGTGGGCGATCACGATCGCCATCTCCGCGGCGACCTTCCTGATCGTGGAAGGCGGCAAGGCCCTGCTGCACCGAACCAGCCGGTGACGAGGCCCGTCCGCCGACCGCAGCGCCGGCGCCGCCGCGGTCGGCGCCGGCACGCCGCACCACCAACGACGAAGGGGCCCCGGTATGCGCTCCCCCGACGAGGTCACCCCATCGCCCAGCGACGTGCCGACGCGCGTCGTCGACCGGCTCGTCGAGATCGACCAGGCTGGCTGCGCCGGACCAGCGTCCCGCTGATGCGGATCGTGCCCGGCCTCGTGTTGGTGTGGTTCGGTTCGCTCAAGCTGATCGACGACACCCCGGCGACGGAACTCATCGTCGGCACCGTCTACCTCTTCGACCCGGAGGTCTTCGTGCGCTGCTCGGGGGCGTGGAGATCCTGATCGGCATCGGCTTCCTACTCAACCGGGCACTGCGGATGGTGCTCCTCGCCTTCACCGGGCTCATGGTCGGCGCGATGCTGACCTTCGTGATGGTGCCCGAGGTGATGTTCGAGGGCTCCAACCCCCTGCTGATCACCGTGGAAGGCGGCTACGTGGCGAAGAGCGTCGTGCTGCTCTTCGCTGGGATGGTGCTCGCCTCCCAGCTCCAGACGTCGATGCCGCGTGCCTCACCGAGAGCCCGCCAGGAGGTCCGGTGAGGGCGCTGACCGTCCGCGCAGCGGTGCGCGCCTCCGGTATCGGGCAACGAGCCCGGGGGCCCCGGTGCTACGATCCGGGGGGTGAACGACGGTCAGAGCGTCCGCGAGCGCGTCGAGGACCTCGAGCGCGCGAGCCTCTCGACCTGGGCGATCCTCGCTGCAGAGACCAAGGGCCGCGACCGCTACGAGGAGCCCGACCCGCTGCGCACCGTCTTCCAGCAGGACCGGGAGCGGATCCTCGCGACCGCCGCGCTCGCCCGCCTCGAAGGCAAGGCGCACCGCTTCGTGCCCACCGAGCCCGGCGTCGCGCAGCGCGGCTGGCGCTCGCAGATGGCCCACACCCGCGACACCGTCGACCTCGCCCGCACCCTCGCCCGCGGCCTCCGGCTCAACGAGGACCTCGTCGAGGCCATCGCCCTCGGCCATGCGCTCGGCGCCCCGCCGTTCGGCGCCGCCGGCGCCGACGCGCTCTCCGACCTCGC
This sequence comes from Nitriliruptorales bacterium, assembly GCA_007133145.1. Taxonomy (GTDB): domain Bacteria; phylum Actinomycetota; class Nitriliruptoria; order Euzebyales; family Egibacteraceae; genus T1Sed10-49. Next base: position 12,285 of record SLNF01000168.1, on the reverse strand, counting down.
CTCGGCCGCCTTCGACGTCGGTGAGCAGGGCCTGCGCGTCGTCGAGCGGCTCGCCGCCCGCGGCCGGGGCCTCAACCTCACGTGGGAGGTGCGCGACGGCGTCCTCCACCACGCCCGCCCCGGCGCCGCCTCCACGATCGAGGGGCAGACGGTGGCGCTCGCGGTGCGCCTCGCCGCGGCGCTGCACCCCCTCGCCGACGCCCTCGGCAGCGACCTCGTGCGCCTCGACGACGTGCCCCACCTCGTGCGCACCCGCCTCGGCACCACCCACCGTGAGCGCCTGACCGCGGTCGCCCTCGACGCCGTCGAGGCCTCCACCGACCGCCCAGAGGTCGTGCTGAGCCCCGGAGCCGAGGCCGCCGTCGCCGAGCTCGAGGCCTTCCTCGCCACCGCCGTCGACCGTCGCGAGGCGGCGTGCCGCGAGGCCGACAGGGCGCGCCACTGCCTCGAGAGCCTCGCGATCTACCGCCGCAGCGGCGCGGCCGGCGGCGCCGCGCGCCCCGACGACGCCGAGCTGCTCGACGAGCTCGCCACCCTCACCGACGCCGAGGCCGCCGCGGCCTTCGTCGCCGCCTTCCGCCCCGACGGCGGTCCACGCGACTGACGCGCGCCGGGGTTGCCGTGCCGTCGGCGCCCACAGCCCGCTCGTTGCTGTCCGGAGCGAGCCGTCGCGCCCGTACACTTCCCGCTGCCAGGAGAAAGGGCTCCCTCCAGTGGCAGGCCGCATCAACGACGCCGACGTCCAGGCGCTGCGCGAGCACGCCGACATCGTGTCGGTGATCGGCGACTACACCTCCCTCAAGCGCGCCGGTGGACGCCTCAAAGGGCTGTGCCCCTTCCACTCCGAGCGCACCCCCTCCTTCACCGTCGACCAGGCCCGCGGCCTCTTCCACTGCTTCGGCTGCGATGCCGGCGGCGACGTCTACGCCTTCCTCATGAAGGTCGAGGCCCTGTCGTTCCCCGAGGCCGTCGAGCGGCTCGCGCGCATCACCGGCTACGAGCTGCGCTACGAGGAGCTCTCCCCGGGTCAGCGCCGTGCCCTCGGGCGGCGCACCCGCCTCACCGAGTGCGTGGCCGAGGCCGCGGCCTTCTACCACGAGCGCCTCTTCGAGGAGGAAGGCGAGCCCGCCCGCGCCTACCTCAAGCGGCGGGGACTCACCCGGGAGCAGGCGCTGCGCTTCCAGCTCGGCTGGGCGCCCGACCGCTGGGACGCGCTCGTGCGTCACCTGAGCGCGAGGGGCTTCAGCCACGACGAGATCGCCGACGCCGGGCTCGCGACCCGCGGGGCGCGGGGGCTCATCGACCGCTTCCGCGGGCGTGTGCTCTTCCCGATCCTCGACGCCGGTGGGCGTGACACCCTCGGTTTCGGCGGACGGGTGCTGCCCGACGTCACCCTCGCCACGGGCCCGCGCGACGGCCAGCCCCCCAAGTACATCAACTCCCCCGAGACCGAGATCTACAAGAAGTCGAAGGTCCTCTACGGGCTGAACTGGGCCCGCGCCGACATCCAGCGCCGCGACACCGTCCTCGTCGTCGAGGGCTACACGGACGTCATCGGCCTGCACGTCGCCGGCGTCAGCCACGCCGTGGCCACCTGCGGCACGGCGCTGACCGCCGAGCACTTCCGCCTCGTCGAGAAGTTCGCCCGCCGCGTCGTGCTCGCCCTCGACGCCGACGACGCGGGCTTCGCCGCCGCCGACCGCGCCCGCGCGCTCGCCGAGGAGTCCGACGTCCGCGAGGTCGGCGTCCTTCCCCTGCCTGCGGGCACCGATCCCGCCGACCTTGCCGAGCGCGGCGCCGACGCGGTCGAGGAGGCCCTCGAGGGCACCCAGACCGCCGTGGAGTTCCAGATCGCCCACCTCCTCCGCGACGCCGACACCCGCACGCCGGAGGGTCAGATCGAGGCGTACCGCCGGACCTTCCCGTTGCTCACGCGCATCGAGGACCGTGCCCTGCGCTACCGCTACGTCCGCGACGTCGTCGCCCCGGTCGTGCGCCTGTCGGCGGACCGCATCGAGGCCGAGCTCGATGACGACCGCTCACGCCGCAGCGCCGCCCCGCCGCCGCCGGCCCGGGTCCAAGGCGGCGGTGCGCCCGGTCTGCCGAGCGACCCGCAGCTGCGCCTCGAGCGGCAGGTGCTACAGGCGGCGCTGCAGCTGCCCGAGCTCCTGCCCCAGGCGTGGGAGGAGGTCGACGACGAGGATTTCACCGCCGAGCCGTCACGGCTGCTGCTCACGGCCCTGCGCGAGGCGGGGGACGGCGGGCTCGAGGCCGTCCTCGCCGCGCTCCCCGACGACGCGACGCGCACCCGGGTGCGGGGTCTCGCGCTCGCCGATCTCACGTTCCCCGCCGAGGCAGGCAAGGTCGCCGAGCTCGTCGACGACCTCAGGGTGCGTGCGATCGCCCGCAAGGTCGCTGCGATCCGTGACCGACTCGTCGCCGGCGCCGAGCAGCTGCCGCTCGAGGAGCAACGGGCGTTGCAGAGCGAGCTCTTCGCCCTGCGTCGCCAGCGCGACGCGATCCAGGGGGGGAGGGGTGCCGCGCGCGTGTGAGCGCGGCCGAGGCCATGACGCAGCCGAGTGGCTCCGAGTCCCCCTCCTCAGCGGCCCATGCCGGTCGATCGTCGGGCTCGGGCAGCTCGGACGAGGCTGGTCGGGACGCTGGTGAGCTCACCGGGCCCGGTGCCGCTGGGGATCCCGTCCGCCTCTACCTCCACGAGATCGGCCAGGTCCGTCTGCTCACCGCCGAGGAGGAGGTCGACCTCGCCAAGCGCGCCGAGGCGGGGGAGGTCGCCGCCCGGCTGCTCCGACGCCCCGACGCCCCCCTCGACCACGAGCGCCTGCGGCAGCTGCAGGGCATCGAGCGCGGCGGCGAGCTCGCGAAGCAGCGCCTCGTCGAGGCGAACCTTCGCCTCGTCGTCTCCGTCGCCAAGCGCTACACCGGCCGCGGTCTGGGGCTGCTCGACCTCATCCAGGAGGGCAACCTCGGCCTCATCCGGGCCGTCGAGAAGTTCGACTACACCCGCGGCTACAAGTTCTCGACCTACGCGACGTGGTGGATCCGCCAGGCGGTGAGTCGCGCGATCGCCGACCAGTCCCGCACCATCCGCATCCCGGTGCACATGGTCGAGACGATGCAGCGCGTCATCCGTGCGCAACGCGACCTCTACCAGCTCCAGGGCTGCGAGCCCACGATCGAGGAGCTCGCGGCGCGTGTCGACCTCCCGGCCGACCGCGTCCGGCAGATCCTCGGGTTCGACCTCGAGCCGGTCAGCCTCGACACCCCCGTCGGCCAGGAAGACGACGCCGTGCTCGCCGACTTCCTCGAGGACGACAGCGCCGAGGTGCCCTCGGAGGCCGCGAGCTTCGTGCTCCTGCGCGAGCAGCTCGCCGGCCTCCTCCACACCCTCGCCGAGCGCGAGCGTGAGGTCATCCGCCTGCGCTTCGGCATGGACGGGGCGCCGCCGCGGACCCTCGAGGAGGTCGGCGCGGAGTTCGGCATCACCCGTGAGCGCGTCCGTCAGATCGAGGCGAAGACGCTGTCGAAGCTGCGCCACCCCTCACGCGCCCGCAAGCTGCGCGGCTACCTCGAGGGGACCTGAGCAGGCGGCCCGGTCGTTGCGGCCGCCCCCCGCTGCCGCCGTGGTGCTAGGCCTCCGTCGAGGGTGGGGTCGTCCCGCCGTCGGAGCCGCTGCGCACACGGTCGGTGATCCTGGTCACACCCTCGGCGGCCTTGTCCTCGATCGCCTGGCCGGCCTTGCCGGCGACGTCGCGCATCTCCGAGCCGATCTGCTGCGCCGGCTGGGAGTGCGCGAGCGAGCGGGCCCACCGGGCGAGTTGCTCGTAGCGATGGCGCCCCGCGCGGGTGCCGAGGACGTAGCCGATCCCGATGCCGAGCACCAGGCCGAACCGGAATCCAAACAACCGCATCGCGCGCTCCTCTCCGCTCCACGCTCGTGGGGTGGACCCGTTTCCGCCAAGGGCCCGAACCACACCTCGGCCCGCCGCCGGTCGGTCAGCCGCACCGCGTCGACGGGCGTGGAGTCGGTAGCTCCGGGGGCGGGGCTCGAACCCGCGACAAACGGCTTAACAGGCCGCTGCTCTGCCTACTGAGCTACCCCGGATCGGTCACTTCCCGAACGATACCAGAGCCCTCCGCCGCCGTCCGACGTGGCCGCTGGCGTGAAGACCCCGTCGATGAGGCCCATGATGCGACGGTGGGTGTGTGCGCAGGAGTAACGGACGGTGAGACAGCCGTGTTCGTGATTCGAGTGACGGATGCCCCCATCGGGTACCGCGCGGTAGGGCCGGCCGAAGTGGGTGGCGGGGATCGCGGTGAGGTCGCTCCAGAACCGGGTCGCCGCCTCGAGGTCGAGGCCCTCGTGGAGGTAGAGCCGCGCCCGCAGGCGGTGCTCGTCCACCTCGAAGCACCGCCTCAGCCAGGTGCAGAAGAAGCGCACGAGCGCGGGATCGCTGTTGGCCATCGCGACGGCACCGTCGCGCTTGTGCCCCTCGCCGGCGTAGAGCGCGACGCCGGCGAGCAGGAGGTCGCGCTCGGAGAGCGTCCCCACGCGGGCGGCGCCCTCGGCGCGCAGCTCGGCGATCTCCCGGGCCTTGCGCTCGGCCTGGGCGTGGGGCCGTGCCGGTCTCACCGCCCGGCCGCCGGGCGAGCGTGGCACGGTCGGCGCGGGTACGTCGCGGACCCAGCGCGACACCGAGCTCTTCGCGACCCCGAGCTCGGCGGCGATGGCTGCGAGCGCCCATCCGTCGGCCCGCAGGGCGCGTGCGGCCTCCTGCTCGGCGAGCTTGCCTCGGTAGCCCATGGCGCCCCCCCGTATCCCTTTTCGAAGAGGTGTTCGTAAGGGCAGAGTACGGTAGGGGTGCGACACGTGGGACACGTCGTCCACAGCCCGCGCGGTGCGGTCGGCGCGGGGCGCTACGCTGCCGGCCCAGGGCCCGTAGCTCAGTGGTCAGAGCAGGGGACTCATAATCCTTTGGTCGCAGGTTCGATCCCTGCCGGGCCCACGGCGAGGGTTCAACTCACGTGCCGCCTGCCGTGGCCTTGGTTCGCACAGGGCGTTTAGGGCCGCACCTGACCCCCGAGACCGTGTATACGTTTCGTACACAGCGTGGTAGCCTTCGTATCATGACCGTGCCGATCACCACCAGACTCGACGAGGACACCGTCGAGGCCCTCGACCGGGCCGTGCGTGCCGGCGTCGGGCCCTCCCGGGCCGCGGTGGTCGCTGCGGCAGTGCAGGAGTGGCTCGCGCGTCACTCCGAGGAGGCCATCGCCGCCTCGTACCGCCGCGCCTACGCCGAACCCGACGCCGAGCATGACGAGCTCATCGCCCGGCTCGGCGCCTACTCCGCCGGTGTGGTCTCGAGCGAGCCCGAGCGGTGATCGCCCGCGGCGCCGTGTGCATCGCTGACATCCCCGGCGTCGGACGCCACCCCGTCATCGTGGTGACCCGCGACACCGCGCTGCCGGTGCTCACCTCGGTCGTGTGCGTGCTCGTCACCACGAAAGTGCGCGGCCACGTCGCCGAAGTGCAGATCGGCCAGGACGAGGGACTGCAGCAGGAGGGTGCAGCCAACTGCGACAACCTCTTCACCTTGCCCAGGGCAACGCTCCGCCCTGTCGGGCGGCTCGGGCCCACCAAGCTGCACGAACTCGACGGCGCCCTCGCCGTCGCACTCGGTCTGCAATAGCGAACAACAAAAATCTATCGCCGACGGTATGCGTCTGACCCGATCCGGTCAGTCAGCCACGTAGCTTTGCACTGCCTCAGCAACGTCGGTGCTGACAGCGTCCTCGCCACCCATCACGGCGATGGTCTCGGGAGCGAGGGCGTCGAGCGCGTTGCCGGTGGCCTCGGGTAGCTCGTCGCTGCGGGTCAACAGCACGGGTGCATTGACGGTGCCGGCGACCGCGCCGGCGCCGAGCGCGTCGGCGTAGTCCTCGCCGGTGGCGACGAACGCTCCGGTTGGTTCGTCGAGCTCGTCGGCGACGTCGGCGGCGGTCTCGTAGCGGTTGCCTCCGGCGATCCGGTCGACGTCCCCGTGGACCTCGAGTGCGTCCTTGACGGTCTGGTCGAGCACCGACGTGCCGCCGAGCATGACGATGCGGTCGGGGTCGAGGCGGCTGAGTTCATCCCTGGTGACCTCAGGCACGTCGCTGTCGGTGGTCAACAGCAACGGGCCGGGGGCCTGCACTGCCGGCGGAGCGCCGGCGAGCCCGTCGGGGAAGTCGAGACCGGTGGCGACGTAGGCGGTGTTGGCGTCGTCGAACGTGCCCGCCGAGATCTCCGCGGCGGTCTCGTAGCGGTCCGCCCCGGCGAGACGATCGACCGTCCCGTCGGTGTGGTCGGCCAGCTCGTCCTCCACGTTAGCGCCGATCGCGCTGTCCCCGCCGAGAACAGCGATGCGCTGGGGTTCGAGTCGGTCGAGCTCGTCGCTGGTGGCCTCGGGCAGGTCATCAGCGGTGGCAAGCAGGACCGGGGCGGCGTCGACGCCGGCGGCGACCCCTCCGGCGAGCGCGTCGGCGCTGTTCTCGCCGGTGGCGACGTACGCGACGGCGATGCCGGGGTCGAAGACCTCCTCGGAGAGCTCCGCGGCCGTGTCGTACCGGGTCTCGCCGGCCACGCGGTCGCCGCTGACGACGTCGCCCAAGACGGCTGGCTCTGCGCTCAGCGTGAGGTCGACCGTGGTGGTCTCCCCAGCCTCCACCTCGACGCCGGTCTCAGCGGCCGGCTCGAACCCCTCGGCGGTGGCCGTCAAGTCGTAGGCGCCCTCGTCGACATCGTCCAGCGTGTAGACGCCATCGCTGCCGGTCTCGGTGGCGGCGACCTCGGTGGCGTCATCGTCGGCAACGATGACCGCAGCGCCCTCGACAGCCGCACCCTCGGCGTCGGTCACGGTCCCGGCCACGTCGCCCTCACCTGGTTCTGGGGGGGACGGCGTCGGAGTCGTGGTGGGTTCGAGCTCGAATGTGTACGGGTGGAGGGTGAACAGGACGCTCCTGTCTGCCATGACCCTGTCGGTGGTGTCGTATCCGTCGGCGTCAACGACGATCCGGTGCCTGTCGTCGGGGTCCAGGTCGCTGAGGAGGAACTCGCCGTCGTCGGCGGTCGTGGTCTCGTCGACGGTGTCGAGGACCTCTACCACTTCTCCCGTACCGTCCAGTTCGATCTGCTCGGCCGACACCTCGGCGCCGCTGATCGGGGCGCCGTCGTCGTCGGTGACCACGCCGGCGGCGCGCATCTGGTCGTCGCGGTCGAGCCCGACCGACACGGTCTTGGCCTGGTCTCCTTCGACCGAGACGGACTGCACTGCCGTGCGGTGGTCAGCGACGGCCGCGGTCAGCTCCCAGTCGCCGGGAGCGAGATCGGTGAGCTCGAAGCTCGCGTCGTCATCGGCCAGCGCGACCGCGAACGTGCGACCACCCGTGGCATCAGGATCCTGGTGGGTGGCTTCCACGACCGCGTCGTCGAGGCCGACGTCGGTGAACACATCGGTGACGCTGCCTTCGATGCTCCCGGCGTCGCCCTCGGCGTCCTGCGGTTCGAGATCGAGGTCGACGGTGACCGTGTCACCGTGCCCGACCCAGACGTGCGCGGTCGCGGGCTCATAGCCCGCTGCGTGCACGTGGACGCGGTAGTGGCCGGCCTGGCTGGGGAACTCGTCGTTGCTGAACTGCCCGTAGGCGTCGACTGTCGTCGCATCGTCGGCGCGCTCGCCGTGGCGTCCCTGCCACAGCCACACCTGGGCGTCCTCGCCGGAGATCGCATCGTCGGTCTGGGCGTCGGTGAGCGTGCCCTCGATCGTGCCGCCGTCGGGGTCGACGAGCGGTTCGGGGATCGCTGCGGGCCCGGCACCATCACCGAGCGGCTCCAGCTCGATGTCCCCCAGGTCGAGGTTCTCGCCCTCGGCGACCGATTCCGCGGGGAGATCGGTCTGCGCGTAGCCAGGGGCTGAGACCGCGAAGTCGTGGTCACCGGCCCACAGGTCATCGAACGCGAACGCTCCGTCGTGATCGGTCGACCTGCTCAGGTCGGGACCGTGCGCCACTGACACCGCGGCGGGGGCCTGTACCAGCGCGCCCTCGACCGGGTCGCCGGTGTTGGCATCCACCACGGTCCCCTTGACCGCGCCCCACAAGCCCGGCTCCGCGTCAGGATCGATCGTGACCGTGGGGTTGCTGTCGGAAGCAGAGCGGGTGTCTCCCGCCTCTGAGGCGTCCAGATCCACCAGCCCCGACCCGCCATCGTCCATGAACGTGCGGGTCCTCGCACGAACCTCGTAGGAGTCATCGGGAAGGTCGAAGAACCAGAAGTCCCCGTTCTGGGTTTGTCGCGTGATGACCGGCCCGACGACGTCGCCATCCGCGGTGCGCGCCGCGACCTCGATCGCCGCAATACCAAACGCGGGACAGTCGACACCCGGCGTTGTCGCGACCACTCCGTCGAGGGACAGATCGGGACGGTCGTGCGCCGCGCCGCCCTCCACGATCCCCGTTCCCACCAATGTCAGATCGGCCGTTGCCTCGCTCCCAGCATCGACCTCCACCACGGTGTCGGCATCGACGTAACGCCGCTGCCCACCGACCTGCACCCGGTACTCGCCATCCGGCAACGAGGCAACCTCGTAGTGCCCGTCCTCATCGGTGACCGCCCGCAGCACCGTGTCCTCGGAGTCGGACACGACCTCGACCGGCACCCCCGGCACCGGCTCACTGTCAGGGTCGCAAGAAGACACGCTCGGTTCGCGTGCCACGGTGCCGCTGATCGAGCCCGGCCACTCGCCTGGGTCGGCCTCCGGGTTCAGCGTCACATCCAGCGTGGTCGTCTCACCCGCCTCAACCTCCACGTCGGCCTCGGTCGCGGGCACGAACCCGTCCGCGTCGACCGTCAGCTCGTAGGTTCCCTCGTCGAGGTCATGGAGCGCGTAAGCGCCATCGTCGTCGGTCGTCGTGGCTGCTTCGTCCTCGCCGTCGGCGGCGACCACCTCGGCATCCTCGACCGGGTCGCCGTCCGCGTCAGAGACCGTCCCCGCGATCGAGCCCTCGGCGGGTTCTGGCGGAGCGGTCGCCGACAGCGTGAGGATCGTGCTCGCGTCCCCCGACGCCCAGGCGGCGTCGGCGTCGACGACGCTGACGCCCCCGAGGGTCTCGTTGGTGCCGGAGTCCTCCCGGTACCAGACGTCGCCGCCGTCGACGGTGGAACGGATCACGCCCTCTTGGCCGAGCGCCCAGCCGGTGCCGGCGTCGACGAACGCGACACCCACCAGCGTCTCGTCGGTGCTGCTGGGCTGGACCTCCCACGACTCCCCGCCGTCGGCGGTGTGCAGGATCGCGCCCTCGTCGCCGACCGCCCACGCGGTCTGGCCGTCAATAGCGGCGATGTCGAGGAGGCGCTCGTCGATGTCGGCGTCCTGAGCCTCCCAGTCGTCGCCGCCGTCGGTAGTGTGCAGGATCAGGCCCTCTTGGCCGACGACCCAGCCGGTCTGAGCGTCGGCGAAGGCCACGCCCTTCGGGGCCGTTTCGCCGAGGTCGGGGGCTACCGACGCCCACTGGTCTCCCCCGTCGGTGGTGCGCATGATCGCCGGATCGTCGTCATCGAGGCCAACCACCCAGGCCGTGGTCTCGTCGAGGGCGGCGACGTCGAACCAGCCCCGGTCGCCCTCCGAGTCCAACTGCTCCCAGCTGTCACCTCCGTCGGTGGTCCGCAGGATCGGCTCGGCTCCCGCCGCCCACCCGGTCTCCGCATCAACGAAGTCGACGGCCTCAAGCCAGTACCCGGTCTCGTACGGCACCCACGTCGCGCCGCCGTCGGCGGTCTGGAACTTCTTGCCCTGACGTCCGACCGCCCATCCTGTCTCGTCATCGACGAAGGAGAGGTCGGTGACGGTGTGGTTCTGTTCGGCGGCCAGATCCTGCTGCTGCCAGTCCTGGCTGCCCTCGGGTGCGCCGTCGGCCTCGTAACGCAAGATCGTGGCGTCGTCGCCGACCGCCCAGCCCCTCATCGCGTCGGCGAACTCCATGCTGTACAGCGACCCCTCGGTCGGCACGTCCTCGTCGTTCCAGGTCGCGCCGCCGTCGTTTGTGCGCAGCGCCTGCGGCTCGTCTTCGGTGGTGATGCGGAGCGCCACGGCCAGGCCCGTGCGCCGGTCGCCGAACCCGACACCCGCCATGGGGGCCTCGCCTCCGGCGTCCTGGGAGCGCCACGTCTGGCCGCGGTCGTCGGTGTGCAGAACGGTGCCTGACTCATCGACGGCCCAACCGTACGCATCGTCGACGAAGGCGAGGTCCTGCATCTCTCCCCCGAGCGCATCGCCCTCAGGCGCGTCCTGCTCCACCCAGATCGCGCCGGCGTCGTCGGTGTGCAGGATCATGCCGGGACCGGCCATCCAGCCGGTCTCGTCGTCAACGAACTCGACGGCGTGCAAGGTCGGGACGCGCGTCGCCACCGTGTCCTGTTCGTCCCAGTCGATGCCACCGTTTTCGGTGTGCAGCACCGTTCCTTGTGCTCCAACGGCCCAGCCGGTCTCCGCGTCGCCGAACGCGACATCCATCAGGGCCGTGCCATTACCGCTGCGCTGGGTGTCCCAACTCGCACCGCCATCAGCGGTGCGCACGATCGTCCCGGACGCGCCCACCGCCCAACCGGTCTCCTCATCGACGAACGCGACACCCATCAGCGCCTCGTTCTCCACCCCGGAGTCCTGGAGCGTCCAGGTCTCGCCACCGTCGTCGGTGTGCTCGATTGCCCCGCCGGTGCCCACCGCCCAGGCGGTGTCGCCGTCGACGACCGCGACGTCGCGGAAGCCCGTATCGGTGTCGGCGTCCTGGACCGTCCAGGGCGAGCCGTCCCCGCCCTCGTCCGCGGCGGCACGCTCCCCGCCAGTGCTCGCTACCACCGCGGCGAGCATCACCAGCACTCCAGCCGCGAGCGCCGTCCCCCACCCCTTTTCCGGGCTGCCGCGCGTCCGTGTGTGCATCCTCCCGCTCCTCGCTCGTCGGACTCCCGGGGGGGTGCGCATCACGTCGACGGGCACCCCACAGCGCACGGCTGAGCGCCGCCGCCACTCGGGTTGTCGATGATCCGCCCGCGATCGCGGCCACCACTGCGCCGCTACACGGGCACTCGCAGCCGACCGCCTGGGGAAGCCCTACCTGCCCGCCGATTCTGCGAGCTAAGGCAGCCCACCGCCAGGCGCAGCCGCCACGTTCGCGGTCGGAAGGTAATGGCAAAACGCTCTGCGTCAAGGACGTGGGGTAACCACGGACTGACGGCTGCCTGCTCTGGGGACGTCGCAGACTAGGCGCGGGTCGTTCCTCCCGACCCCGGCCGGATGCTCGTGACTGGTCACGCGGCATGGTCAACGGTGTCGGGTCGTATCTTGAGCGCTTCTCGAGTTCGACCCACCGGAGAGGGGCAGCGAGGGAGGGCAGTTGCCCACCGATAGCTCGTTGACCAGGAGGAACGACGCAGACGGCAGCGGCGGGTCGCGGAGCTGGGGGCGACCGGGCCCACGGCCATGGTTCCTTGGTCGGCGCCTCGGTGCTGCAGCGCTGTGAGGGCAACCTGCTCTGGGAGGACTGCGGGCCTCATCCGTGGAACCTGCTCTGGACGTCGGCCGAGGGGATCGCAGCGGCATGGCCCGTCGGCGCAGCACCACCGACCAGCAGCAGATGGGTGGCCAGCCTTGCATGCCTGGGTTGCGCATCCCTGTCACGACCGTCATTGCGATGGTCGCTGACGGTATGAGCGTCGACGAGATCGTCGCTGCCTACCCCGATCTCGAGGCCGAGGATGTCGCGGAGGCGCTGTGACACGCAGCCGACGCGGTTCGCGAACGCGAGGTGGCGCTGCGCAGCGCTGCGTGAGGCTGCTGCTGGACAACATTCTCTCGCCTCAGCTGGCGGGGCGCCTCGCACCTGCCGGCCATAGGGAGCACGTTCGATGGAACGCCGCTGACGGTCGGTACGTGGGGGTCTTGGTGTCACGCGGCGGTCGCCGGCGGGCTCACGCGTTGAGTCTGGCGTGGCCGGCGCGCTCGCACAGGGTCGCGAGGGCCGGGGCAACTCGGCGACGGAGGCGCAGGGGCGCAGGTCGGCGGGGCACAGCGCGGCTTCGAGCTCTTGGGCGGACGGTGACCGCGTCGTCTTTAGCTCACGGGTTGGCGAGTCGTTCCACGGGCTGGCCGGTCACGGAGGCGATGAGGTCGAAGTCCTTGTCGACGTGGAGGATGGTCAGGCCCGTGAGCTCGGCGGTCGCCGCGACGA
>SLNF01000172.1 GCA_007133145.1 Nitriliruptorales bacterium | reverse complement strand
GGCCGTGGACGACGAGCGCGGCGTCGACGAGGGCGTTGAAGTGGTTCGCGACGACGAGCAGCGGCGTGTCGGTGGGGATGTGCTCGCGGCCGACGACCTCGATGTCGCGGAAGAAGCCGCGCAGGGCCAGCCCGGCGAGGGCGGCGAGCGAGCGGTCGACGAAGGCGCGCATGGTCCCGTGATCCTATGGGTGACCGTGGGCGCGGTCAGGGGCCCTCCCGCCCTGCGCGGCGGGACGTGAGGAGGCGGGGCGCCGTTGACCGCGACCCGGTGACGCGGTGGGGCGCCGGCGATCGCCGTGCCGGCGCGGCGCCGACTGGCCGCGCCTACGATGAGGGGATGAGCGAGCAGCGCTTCCGCGTCGTGAGCGACTTCGAGCCCGCGGGGGATCAGCCGCGCGCGATCGAGGGGTCCTCGGCGGCCCTCCGGCGTGGCGAGTCCGATGTCGTGCTCCTCGGTGTCACCGGTTCGGGCAAGACCTACACCGCCTCGAGGATCGTCGAGCAGATCCAGAAGCCGACGCTCGTCATGGCCCCGAACAAGACGCTCGCCGCCCAGCTCGCGAACGAGTTCCGCGATTTCCTCCCCGACAACGCCGTCGAGTACTTCGTCAGCTACTACGACTACTACCAGCCCGAGGCCTACGTCCCGCAGACCGACACCTACATCGAGAAGGACACCGCGATCAACGAGGAGGTCGAGCGACTGCGCCACCGGGCGACGATGGCGCTGCTCACCCGCCCTGACGTCCTCATCGTCGCGAGCGTCTCCTGCATCTATGGCCTCGGCTCCCCCGACGAGTACCGCCGCCACGTCATCCGGCTCGAGGAAGGGGACAGCGTCGACGTCGATGCCCTCCTGCGCAAGCTCGTCGACCTCCTCTACGAGCGCAACGACCTCAACCTCGCGCGCGGCAGGTTCCGCATGCGTGGCGACACCCTCGAGGTGTTCCCCGCCGATGCCGAGATCGCCTACCGCATCGAGTTCTTCGGCGACGAGGTCGAGCGCATCACGAAGCTCGACCCGCTCACCGGTGAGCTCACCGCGAAGGTCGACGAGGCCTGGATCTTCCCGAACTCCCACTACGTCGCCGGCGCCGAGCGCATGGAGCGCGCCGCGAGGAGCATCGAGGAGGAGCTCGCCGAGCGCCTCGCCGAACTCGAGGGTCGCAACGAACTCCTCGAGGCCCAGCGCCTGCGGATGCGCACGGCCTACGACCTCGAGATGATCCGCGAGATCGGGTTCTGCTCGGGCATCGAGAACTACTCGCGCCACATCGACGGTCGTGGCCCCGGGGAGACGCCGAACACCCTCCTCGACTACTTCCCCGACGACTTCCTCCTCATCGTCGACGAGTCCCACGTCACGGTCCCCCAGATCGGTGGGATGTACGAGGGGGACCGCTCACGCAAGCAGACGCTCGTCGACCACGGCTTCCGCCTCCCCTCGGCACTCGACAACCGGCCGCTGACCTTCGAGGAGTTCCGCGCGCGCACCCCGCAGACCCTCCACGTCTCCGCGACCCCCGGACCCTTCGAGCGGCGGGTGGCCACGAGCGTCGTCGAGCAGGTGATCCGCCCGACCGGCCTGGTCGACCCCGAGGTCGTCGTGCGCCCCACGAAGGGCCAGATCGACGACCTCATCGGCGAGATCCGGGTCCGCGCCGAGGCCGACGAGCGCGTCCTCGTCACGACCCTCACGAAGAAGATGGCCGAGGACCTCACCGACTACCTCCTCGAGTCGGGTCTGCGCGTGCGCTACCTCCACTCCGAGGTCGACACCGTCGAGCGCATCGAGATCCTGCGCGCGCTGCGCCTCGGCGAGTTCGACGTCCTCGTCGGCATCAACCTCCTCCGCGAGGGCCTCGACCTGCCGGAGGTCTCCCTCGTCGCCATCCTCGACGCCGACAAGGAGGGGTTCCTGCGCTCGGAGACGAGCCTCATCCAGACGATCGGCCGCGCCGCCCGCAACGTCCACGGGCAGGTGCTCTTCTACGCCGACGCGATCACCAACTCGATGCAGCGGGCGATCGACGAGACGAACCGTCGCCGCAAGCTCCAACTCGACTACAACGTCGAGCACGGGATCGATCCACAGACGATCCGCAAGAAGGTCGGCGACATCATCGAGCGGGCCCGCGCCGCCGAGGCGGGCATGCCCTACGAGGCGTCGACGCCGGAGCTCGGCCGGGAGCCGCGCCGGCGCCGTGCCGGCGCCGAGGACCTCGACCCGTCGGCCCTGCCGCAGGACGAGCTGCGCAAGCTCATCCAGTCGCTCACCGACGAGATGACCGAGGCCTCCGCGGAGTTGCGCTTCGAGTACGCCGCCCGGTTGCGCGACGAGATCGCCGAGCTCAAGCGGGAGCTGCGGGCGATGACCGAGGCGTTGGGCTGAGCCCGCCGGTTGGCGAGCGGCCCGGCCCTCTCCGGTTGCGCGGCCCGGCCCTCTCCGGTAGCGGGGCTCGGCCATCCAGGACCTCTTCGAGATTCCTCCACATCCTCTCGATGGATTCCCGTCCCTGTGTCGCACCCCCGTGGCATGATGCCTTTATGTCGAACACAAGTTCTACCCCACGCCCTGTCCGTCCCCCTGGCCCCGACCGCATCGCCTCCGCGGCCGACCCCGCCGAGCCCCACGCCGGCATGATCGCCGAGCTGCTCGCCGTCGTGGCCAAGGCCAACGAGCACCTCGCCCGCGCCGTCGGGCTTCTCGCCTCCCTCGCTGGGTCCGGCCTCGTGGAGCGCGAGGAGGGGCTGCCCGTCGACACCTTGCTCGCCTGTGCCGCCGGCATGACCGGTGCCGACCGGTCGATGCTGCAGACGGCGGCCGACACCCTCGCCTCGATGCCCACGACCGCGGCGGCCTTCGCCGACGGCCGGATCTCGTGGGGCCAGGTCCGTCAGATCGTCGGCGCGACGAAGCGGCTGTCGAAGGCCGATCGGGCCGCGATCGACGAACGCATCCGCGCCTGGCTCGACAACCCCGGTGCGAGCGACGATCCCGATCAGCTCCCATGGGCCGTCGACGCGGCGGTCGACCAGCTACGGGACCAGCGCAAGCGGGAGCGCTCGAGCGAGCGGCGTCGGGAGACGGGTTTCGTCTCCGTCCAGCCTGGTCTCGACGGGCGGGTGCGGGTCTACGGCGAGCTCGATCCCGTCCAGGCCGCCCCGTTCCTCGCCGCCCTCGACGCCGCCGCGGGGCCGCCGACGGGCGACGCCGAGGACCCGGCGGGCGAGGGTGCCGACGACGTCGAAGCCCCGGACGGTGGCGCCGCCGACGCCGCCGAGGGACCCGGCGAGGCTGAAGTCCCGGACGGTAGGGCCGCCGACGCCGCCGAGGCCCCGGAGGGTGATGCCGCCAGGGGGGCCGCCGGCCCCGAGGGTGACGGCCCCGGCGCCACCGCCACGGCCGGGACGGGGGCCGACCCTGGCGGACCCGGGTCGCCGGACGCCGAGGAGGGCGCCTGGTCACCGACGAGCCGCAGCCGCAGCTACGCCGACGCGCTCGCGGAGATCGCCGGGCAGTGGCTCGCGGGCGGGCGGGAGCGCACTCCGCGAGCGGCGATCACCTGCCACCTCGACCTCAACGCGGCGACCCCGCAGCCGGACGGCACGCTCGCGCTGCACCTCCGTGGGGACCTGCCGCGGGTCACCGCGGCGGTGCTCGACAACCTCGCGGCCAACCCCATGACGCTCCGGGTCGTGCTCGCCGACGGCGCCCGGCCGCTCGCGATGACGACCTCGACGACGAAGGGCATCGCCTCGGCGACCCGGCACGCGGTCGCGGCGCGCGATCGGGGCTGCCGCATGCCCGGCTGCTCGAGTCCAGCGGCCCACAGCGACCTCCACCACCACCGCGTGCCGGCCTACGCCGGTGGCGGATCGGACCCCGACGAGCTCGCGATGCTCTGCCGCCGCCACCACCGCACCGTCGAGGGCCACGGCTGGCAGCTCGTCCTCCACCCCGAGAGCGGACGCTTCACCTTCGAGCGGGGGGACCGGCGCTGGAAGACGGTGCCGAACGGCACCCCTCTGCCCCTGGCGACGGCTCGTGAGCACGACGTAGCCGAGCCGGGCATGCCCTTCTGAGGAGGCCCGGCGACCCTGCCGGTGGGCGCGCGACCCCGTGCGCCCGTGCGGTGCGGCAACGCCGTGCCCTCGTGCGGTGCGGCAAGGCTACCGACGGAGCGTGAGGTCGAACTCGACGTCGCCCTCGTCTGCGACGAAGCGGAAGCCGGCGATCCGCGGCGGGGTGATGTCGTAGTCCTCGAGCACGACGCGACCCCGACCGACCACACGGGCCGATCGTTCGTCCCAGCGCGCCTTGACGTCGACCGTGAGGTCGCTGGTGTGCCCGCGCAGCTCGAGGCGCCCCTCGACCTGCGACTCGACGACGAACTCGTCACCCGGCGCGTCGAGGGCGACCGGACTGATGAGCTCGAAGCGTGCCCTTCGATGCTCGAACGACTCGAGGTACCGCCGACGGATGCTCTGGTCGCGGCGCGGCTCGGCGCTCTCGAGATCGGTGAGGTGGGCGGTGACCGTCGCCTCCTCGACGACGCCGTCGACGACGGTGACCCCACCGTCGACCGCGCTCGTCCGGCCGACCGCCTCATTCGTCCGTGCCCCCCGTGTCGGGTCCCGCTCCTCGATGCGGTACCCCACGAAGGACTCCTCGGCGACGACCCTCCAGGTGCCGCCCGTGGGCGCCTCGGTGGGCGGGGCGGTTGCCTCGTCCACCTCGAGTGACGGCGGTGGCGGCTCCTCGACCGTTGCGGGACGCAGGAGTTGGGCAACGACGACGATGAGCGCGAGGGGCAGCACGACCCCGGCGAGGAAGCGCAGCAGGGAGCGCATGGCTCAGCGCCGGCGGGGGCGACCGGGTTCGCGGCCGGCCAACGGCGGCGTCGAGGGTGACCCGGCGAGGCGGTCGGCCGTCGCCATGGCGGGGGTGTCGTCGGCCGCTACCAGCCCCGGGCCTCCCACTCGTCGAGGTGGTCGCGCTCGCTGCCGAGCGTCGTGTCGTCGCCGTGGCCGGGGCACACCTGGGTGGCGTCGTCGAGCGTGAAGATCCTCTCCCGCAGCGTCGCCATGATCTGTGCGAAGGCCTCCTCGTCGCCGAACGTGGCCCCTGGGCCGCCGGGGAAGAGCGTGTCCCCGGTGAAGAGCCAGCGCTCGATCCCTCCGCGCTCGGCCGGGGCCTCGAGGAGCACGCACATGCTGCCGGGTGTGTGGCCCGGGGTGTGGAGGAGGTGCACGGCGAAGCCGCCGACGCGCAGTTGCTCACGGTCGGCGACGTGACGATCGGCCTCCCGGGGCAGGCGGTCGGCGTCGTCGGGGTGGAGCAGCGTCGGTGCGCCCGTCGCGTCGGCGACGTCGAGGAGCGCCTCCCAGTGGTCCTGGTGGCCGTGGGTCGTGAGGATCGCGACCAGTTCGCGGCCCTCGAGCTCGGACAGCAGCCGGGGGGCCTCGTTCGCCGCGTCGATGAGCAGCGCCTTGCCCGATGCGACGTCGGTGAGGACGTAGGCGTTGTTGTCGAGGGGACCGACGCTGAGCTTGCGGATCTCGATCGGTCCGTCGGGACCCTCGGCGAGGCGCACGTTGGCGGGACCACCGCGCCGGACGTGGGCGCGGTCGACGTCGTCGGTCATCGGTGACCTCCTCGATCCTCCGGGCGGCACCAGCGCCGCCTCCTGCCGACGCCGCCATGATCACACGTGTCGTCCGCGACGGGCATCCGCGGGCCCGGCTCCTGCCCGCTCTCGTCCCCCCAGCGAGCTGATCGGCGCCGTCCATGCGGGAATCCGCGCGCGGGTCCCCGCCATGGAGTACCGTGCGCCCAAGGGCGCCGAGGGCGCGGGGCGAGACCGCACCGCCGGGAGGCGACGGGTCGCTGGCACGGAGGGCATGACCGTGACGACAGACGGGTGGCAGCAGGTGCGTCCGCATGGGCTCCCGACGCCGTCGAGCCTGCCGGCGCAGCCCGGTTCGGCCCGGGCCGGAGGGGCAGCGAGGGCGGCCACGACGGTCGCGGGGCGACCGGGCCCCGCGCCGCTGGCGCGGACCCTTTCGGGAGCCCTGCTCGGCCTCGCGGCGCTCGTCATCCTCGCGTCCCCGGCGTGGGGGCAGGACGTCGTCGCGACGGTGCTCGACGAGGGCTACGTCGTCGAGGCCGGTGCCGACGACGTCGACGAGGGCGACCTGCGCGCCGCCCTCGACGACGCCCGGGACGACGGCATCGACCTCGCGGTCGCCTTCCTCGCCGCCGAGCCGGCCGGCGGCGCCGAGACGCTCGCCGACGACCTCATCGACGAGCGCGGCGGCGTCGCCCTCGTCGTCACCCCCGAGGAGGTCGGGGGGGCGAGTGCACAGCACGCGGACGCCGAGGTCGACCGCGCCCTCGACGCCGCGCTCGGGAGCCTCGGTCCCGACGACGACCCGGTCGATGGTGTCCGTGCCTTCACCGCCTCGTTGCGACAGGAGACCGGCGGTGCCGACGCCACCGAGTCCCTGCCCGGCCCGCTGGGCGGCATCGGGCTCGGCACGATCATCATCGGGATCATCGTGCTCGTCGTCGTCCTCTCCCTGCTCGGGCGCATCCTCGGGGGAGGGCGTCGACGGCGCCGCGCCTACGGGGGCCATGGCGGCTACCGGCGGCGGAGAGGCGGCATGGGCCGCGGCTTCATGGGAGGGCTGCTCGGCGGCGCGGTGGGCGGGCGCATGGCCCGCCGCCGCGGCGGCACGTACGGCGGCACCCCGACGACGTCGACGAGGACGAGGTCCACGGGCGGCACGACCCGCAGCCGGTCGGGCAGCGCGTCGCGGTCGCGGGGCTCTTCGTCCCGGAGCCGCGGGTCGAGCAGCCGCTCGCGCGGGAGCAGCTCCCGGCGGCGTCGCTGACGGACGCCCTCCGGGGGCCGGCTGCGTCGGG
>SLNF01000290.1 GCA_007133145.1 Nitriliruptorales bacterium | reverse complement strand
GCACACCGTGACGAGCGTGCTCGGGCACTGGCGCGAGGACGCCGGCTGGTGGGCCGCGCGGGGCGTGAGCGTGCCCCAGCGCGACCTCTGGCGGGTCGAGGTGCGCTCCGCCGGCGCGCGGCACCCCACGGTGTGCGAGCTCACCTGCGAGGGGCAGCGCTGGCGCCTCGACCGCGTGTGGGACTAATGGAGGCGCCGACCCCGCCCGTCGGGCCATGCCCGCCGTGGCAGGACCGCGACCCGAGGCGGTGACCCCGCTCGTGCCGGCAGGCTAGGGTGGGGACGCTCCGGGACCGGGTGCGCGGGCGCCCGCACCCATGTCTCGGTGACGGCCGATGACCGCGCGAGAGTGTCAGGGAGATCGATGAGCGACGACGTCAGCCTCCGGGACCAGGTCCTCCTCGACGGGATCCCCACCCAGCTCCCCGACTTCGACGAGGCCGAGACCGACGAGTGGCTCGCCTCCCTCGACGCCGTCGTCAAGCACCACGGGTCCGAGCGTGCGCGCTACCTCCTGCTGCGCCTGCTCAAGCGGCAGAACGCCCTCGGCGTCGGCGTCCCCTCGCTGACCTCGACGGACTACATCAACACCATCCCGCCCGAGGAGGAGCCGGAGTTCCCCGGCGACGAGGCGATCGAGAAGCGCATCCGCCGCCTCGTACGCTGGAACGCCGCGGTCATGGTCACCCGCGCCAACCGCCCCGAGCTCTCCCTCGGCGGGCACATCGCCACCTACGCGTCCTCGGCGTCGCTCTACGAGGCGGGCTTCAACCACTTCTTCCGCGGCAAGGACCACGGCTCAGGCGACCAGATCTTCTTCCAGGGCCACGCCTCGCCAGGGGTCTACGCCCGCGCCTACCTCGCCGGGCGGCTCACCGAGGACCAGCTCGACCTCTTCCGCCAGGAGCAGAAGCCCGGCGGGCTGCCGAGCTACCCCCACCCGCGCAACATGGCCGACTTCTGGGAGTTCCCCACGGTCTCGATGGGGCTCGGCGCGATCGGCTCGATCTACCAGGCGCGT
Organism: Nitriliruptorales bacterium; assembly: GCA_007133145.1. Taxonomy (GTDB): domain Bacteria; phylum Actinomycetota; class Nitriliruptoria; order Euzebyales; family Egibacteraceae; genus T1Sed10-49. The sequence continues at coordinate 5,956 of SLNF01000290.1, read as the reverse complement.
GCCAACCGCTACCTCCAGCACCGCGGTTTCGTCGACACCTCCTCCTCGCGGGTGTGGGCCTTCCTCGGCGACGGGGAGATGGACGAGCCCGAGTCCCTCGGCGCGCTGCCGGTCGCCGCGCGCGAGGGCCTCGACAACCTCACGTGGGTCGTCAACTGCAACCTCCAGCGCCTCGACGGGCCGGTGCGCGGCAACGGCAAGATCATCCAGGAGCTCGAGAGCGTCTTCCGCGGCGCGGGCTGGAACGTCATCAAGGTCGTCTGGGGTCGCAAGTGGGACACCCTGCTCGAGCTCGACGACTCCGGTGCGCTCGTCGAGAAGATGAACACCACCCCGGACGGGCAGTTCCAGACCTACACCGCCTCCGACGGCGAGTACATCCGCAAGCACTTCTTCAACAGCCCCGAGCTCGAGCGGCTCCTCGAGCGCTCGTCGCTGACCGAGGCCGACCTGCCGCTGCTCGACCGCGGCGGGCACGACTACCGCAAGGTCTACGCTGCCTACAAGGCCGCCGTGGAGCACACCGGCAAGCCGACGGTCATCCTCGCCCAGACGATCAAGGGCTGGACGCTCGGGCCGGATTTCGAGTCCCGCAACGCCAGCCACCAGATGAAGAAGCTCGCCTCGCGCGCGCTCAAGGAGTTCCGCGACCGCCTCGAGCTGCCGATCACCGATGCCGCCCTCGAGGCCGACCTTCCGCCCTACCACCACCCCGGCGAGGACTCCGAGGAGATCACCTACCTCAAGGAGCGCCGCCGCGAGCTCGGCGGGTTCCTGCCGATGCGCAAGGTGACCTTCCAGGGGCTCGACCTACCCGAGCGCGACGCCTACAAGGGGCTCAAGCAGGGCGCCGGCAAGAACGAGGTCGCGACGACGATGGCCTTCGTGCGTCTCGTGCGCGACCTCATGAAGGACCGTGAGCTCGGCAACCGCATCGTGCCGATCATCCCCGATGAGGCCCGCACCTTCGGGATGGACTCGATGTTCCCGAGCGCGAAGATCTACAACCCGCTCGGCCAGAACTACGAGGCCGTCGACCGCGACATGCTCCTGTCGTACAACGAGGCCGTCGACGGCCAGATCCTCCACGAGGGCATCACCGAGGCCGGCAGCATGGCCTCGCTCGCGGCGATCGGCTCGAGCTACGCCACCCACGGCGAAGGCCTCCTGCCGATCTACGTCTTCTACTCGATGTTCGGCTTCCAGCGCACCGGCGACGCGGTGTGGCAGGCCGCCGACCAGCGCGTCCGGGGGTTCATGATCGGTGCGACCGCGGGGCGCACGACCCTCAACGGCGAGGGCCTGCAGCACGAGGACGGCCACTCGCTGCTGCTCGCGGCGACCAACCCCGCCGTCGACGCCTACGACCCCTCCTTCGCCTACGAGCTCGCGGCGATCACCGAGGACGGCATCAACCGCATGCTTGGCGGCGGCGCCGAGGAGGACGGCACCGCCCCGCTGCCCGACGACCCGCTCGGTCGCCCCAACGGCCGCGACGTCCTCTACTACCTCACCGTCTACAACGAGCCGGTGCACCAGCCCGCCCAGCCCGACCACGTCGACGAGCTCGACATCGTCTCGGGCATCTACCGCTACGCCGAGGCGCCGGAGGGCAAGGCCCACCGCGCGCAGGTGCTCGCGAGCGGCTCGGCGATGACGATGGCGCTCGAGGCCGTCGAGCTCCTCGCCGAGGAGTGGGACGTCGGCACCGACCTCTGGAGCGTGCCCGGCTGGGTCGTGCTCCATCGCGACGGTCTCGCCGCAGACCGCCACAACCGGCTGCGTCCCACCGGCGAGCAGGTGGTGCCGCGGGTCGCCAAGGCGCTCGAGGGCGCTGAGGGACCGTTCGTCGCCGTCACCGACTACCAGCGGGCCGTGCCCGGGCTCATCGCCCCGTGGGTTCCAGGGCCGCTCACGACGCTCGGCACCGACGGCTTCGGCCGCTCGGACACCCGCCCGGAGCTGCGCCGGCACTTCCAGATCGACGCGGCGAGCATCGTCGTCGCCGTGCTCGCCGACCTCGCGCGCGACGGGGCCATCGAGCCCGACGTCGTCGCGCAGGCCGTCGAGCGCTACGGCCTCGACCCCGAGGCCACGAGCGAGGTGCCGTAGGCCGGGGGCCGCTCGGGCCGCGTCGGCGGAGACCGCAGCGCCCCGGGCGCAGGGCTCACACGCCCTCGCGGGGGATCGTGCGGTCCCAGGTCTTCGCGAAGACCCGCCGGCCTGACTCGTAGGCGTCGAGGGTCGCGTGGACGTAGAAGGCGTCGGCGCTGCACGTGAGGTGCGTTCGCGCGACGGTCTCGGCGGACCAGTCTCCCCGCGACAGCGCGCGGGTGCTCACGATCTCGCCCTCGACGGAGGTGAAGTCGTCGGCAGTCGAGCGGTACCACTCGTAGGCCTTGCGGCGCACGACGAGCCCGTGCTCGTCGATGCGCACCGCGCCCTGGTCCTCGATGACCTCGAGCTGGGCGAGGTCGGCGGCGAGGTCGCGGGTGACGAGCCAGTTGTGCTCGGCCGGCTCGAGCGCGGTCGTCTCGAGCGGGGCGCTGCCCTCGGCCGGCCCGAAGGGCCGCAGGTCGGCGTCGGCCCCCTCGCCCCGCCGGATCGGCAGGTCGAGGGCGCTCTGCTCCGGATGGACGGTGAGCATGACCGGCTCGGGCGGGGGCCAGGCCAGCGGCCAGTACGACGTCGAGATCGCGAGGCGCAGACGATGGCCCGCGGGGATGCGCTGCGCGCAGTCGTTGAAGCGCACCCGCACCTGCATGAGCTCGCCGGGCTCGACCGGCCTCGACTGCTCGTGGCCGTGGCGGTGGGTGAGGTTGAGCAGGCCGTAGCTCACGCGTGTGGCCTTGCCGTCGGGGGCGACGTCGATGAGCCGCACGGCGACCATCGCGACGGGCTGGTCGGCGGCGAGGGTGAGGTCGGCCTCGGGCGCGCCGAGGAGGTCGAGGGAGGCCTCGAGCGGCTCGGAGTCGAAGATGAGCGCCCCGCCGTTCTCCTCACGTTGGTCGCTCGGGAGGTCCGGCGCCGTGGCGTAGCTGCACCACTTGCCGGCGAAGAGGCCGAGGGAGAGCGGGGAGCGGATCTGGCGCGGCTCCACCTCGCCGACCGGCTGCCCTGGGGAGAGGATGCGCCCGCGCCGGAGGGGGTGGCGCTCGCGGGTCACGCTCGGGCTGGGCCAGGCGCGCTCGGCGATCCAGCGTCCCGGGCGGTGGTCGGCGGAGGGCTGCGGCTCGGCGGCGTCCTGCAGGTAGGCCTTGAGCATCGGCTCGTCGTCGACGCCGTTGTCGATCTTCTTCAGCCACCGGTCGAACCAGCGCACGACCTCCTGGAGGAAGCCGATCGCCGGCTTGGGGCTTCCGAGGTGGGGGTAGACGTGGCTCCACGGCCCGATGAGGCCCGCGCGCGGGCCCTCGAGGCGCTCGAGCAGGCGCAGCACGGCGTTGGAGTAGCCGTCGGCCCAGCCCGAGACCGCCATGACCGGCACGGTGATCGCTGCGTAGTCCTCGCACACCGAGCCGTGCCGCCAATACGCGTCGCGGTGCTGGTGGCGCAGCCACGTCTCGAGCCACAGGCCCGAGCCCTCGAGCCGGGCATGCCACATCGCCCTCCAGCGGTCGCCGACGAGCTCGGGGTCCGGCGGCAGCGCGTTGTAGGCGAACATCGTCGAGGCCCACGAGAGGTTGTCGCCGAGCAGGCAGCCGCCCATGTAGTGCACGTCGTCGGCGTAGCGGTCGTCGGTCGCTGACGCGGCGATGACGGCCTTGAGCGCGGGGGGACGGCGGGCAGCGAGTTGCAGCCCGGTGAAGCCGCCCCAGCTGATGCCCATCATCCCGACCGAGCCGTCGCACCAGGGCTGCTCGGCGATCCAGGCCAGGACGTCCTCACCGTCGTCGAGCTCACCGGGCAGGTACTCGTCGGTGAGCACCCCCTCGCTGTCACCCGAGCCGCGGATGTCGACGCGGACGCAGGCGTAGCCGCGTGCGGCGAGGTAGGGGTGGGTGACCTGGTCGCGTTTGCGGCTCGCGTCGCGCTTGCGGTACGGGATGTACTCGAGGATCGCCGGCACCGGCTCGTCCTCGGCGCCTTCGGGCCGCCAGATCCGCGCGGCGAGGCGCGTGCCGTCGCGCACGGGGATCCACGTGTGCTCGATGGTCTCGACGGGCTGGGGCGGATGGGCGTCGACACGCACGGTGCGGCCTGTCAGTCGGTGGGGTAGGGGTCGGCGACGACGAGGGGCAGCGCCTCGCGCACGTGGCGCCAGCGCTCGAGGAGCTCGCGGTGGGTGGGCGCGCCGAGGTAGACCTCGGCGAGCTCGTAGCTGTAGGCGTCCTGGTCGGTGAGGTCGCGCAGGCGGTCACCCTCGGCCACGAGGGGATGGACGACGAGATCGGGGATCTCGCGCGCGAGGTCGGCGAGCTCGGCCTCGGTCGGCACGCGCATGACGACGCCGTCGTCGTAGGCGCGCAGGAAGAGCTTCGCCGCGACAGCGTGCCCACCCTGGCGGTGTGGCAGGTCGGGGCGCCCGCCGAGGGCGAGGTCGACCATGACCTGGAGGTGGCTCACCCCGTCGACGAGGGCGAAGAGGGGGGCGTGGCTCTGGGACAGCCGGGGGTTGATCTCGAGGACCCGGATGACGTCGCGGCGGGCGTCGTAGAACAACTCCATGTTGAACGGGCTGCCGTCGAGGCCGATCCCACCCATGATCCGCCCGGCGGTCTCGACGATCCGCGCCTGGATCGGCTGCGGCAGCGACGAGGGGTACTGGTAGCGCGCGAACGAGGAGCGGTTCGGGGCCCGCACGCTGTCGACGACCCCGTAGACGTACGGCTGGCCGCCCTGGACGTAGCCCTCGACGGTGCAGAGCCGCCCCGAGAGGATCTCCTCGGCGAGCATGAGCTCGGCGCCGGCGCTCGCGACCGGGGCCGGCAGGTCCGCACGGTCCATGACCCGGCGGAGGGGCTCGGCGAGGCGGGGCAGGTCGGCGCGGATGAGCGGCAGGGCCTCGCGCAGGTCGGCCGGGCTCGTGATGCGGAACCCGAGGTGGCTGCGGAAGGCGTTGAGGGGCTTGACCCACATGGGGACGTCGACCTCGATGTCGTCGAGGGGGTCGTCGACGTAGGGGTCGAAGGCGTCGAAGCGCGGCACGGCCTCGGGCGCCGCGGCGCGCTGGAGCTGGCGGCTCCAGTGCTTGTGGTTGCACGCGAGCACCCCCTCGAGGGAGGGCGAGGGCAGCCCGCGGGGGCCGGCGAGCAGGGGCACGAGCTCGGTGGCGGGGAAGTCGATGCACGTCGTGATCGCGTCGATGCTGCCGTCGAAGGCGTCGAGGGCGGTGTCGGCCTCGGCGAGCAGGTCGTCGAGGGGGAACGCCTCGACCCCGCGCAGGCGGGAGATGTCGAGGAGGGTGTGGAACCGGCAGTCGCGCGCGGCGGGCAGCGTCTCGAGGAGCTCGCGGTTCGGCTGATCGAGGCCGACCACGAAGACGTTCCGCATCGATCGGCCTCCGTTGCGCGGCGGGGTCCTAGGCCCGCGACGGCGGGTCGTCGCAGCGTAGCACTGGCGTTGGGGCCCCCTTCGTCGCGAGGGCATGGCATGGCGGGCAGGTCGGCGCTATCGTGAGAGGCGAACGTCTGTTCGATCAGCGGCGCCGCCTCCCCCGCCGCATCCACGGAGGCTGCCCGTGCGACCGTTCGTCCACCTCGCCGTCCGCACCGCCTACTCCCTGCGCGACGGGGCGATCCGTCCCGAGTCACTCGCCGCCGCGGTCGTCAACCGGGGCATGGACGTCGTCGGCGTCGCCGACCACGACGGCCTCTATGGCGCGGTCCGCCTCGCCCGCGCGTGTGCGCGCCACGGGGTGCGCCCGATCCTCGGGGCGAGCCTGGCCCTGGCCGAGGAGCGCGGCCGCCCCGGATGGGCCCATGGGCGCCACGGCCGGGTGCGGCCCGCCGGCGCG
>SLNF01000046.1 GCA_007133145.1 Nitriliruptorales bacterium | reverse complement strand
TCGCGACCGACGCCTCGGTGCCGCTGCTCGAGCGCTTCCGGTTCCTGTCGATCTTCCACAGCAACCTCGACGAGTTCTTCATGGTCCGCGTCGCCGGGCTCAAGCAGCAGGTCGCCGCCGGGGTGAGCAAGCGGACCGCCGACGGGCGCACGCCCTCCGAGCAGCTCGAGGCGATCGCCGAGCGGCTGCACCCGATGATCACCACCGCCCAGGAGACCCTCCACGGCCAGCTCCTGCCGCTGCTCGAGCGCGCCGGCATCCGCATCGTCGGCCTCGCCGACCTCGACGAGTCCCAGCGCATCAGCCTCGACCGCTACTTCGAGGACGAGGTCTTCCCGGTGCTGACCCCCCTGGCGGTCGACCCTGGGCACCCGTTCCCGTACATCTCCAACCTCTCGCTGTCCCTCGCGGTGACGGTGCGCGACCGCCGCACCGACGAACGGCGCTTCGCCCGCGTGAAGGTCCCCGGCGTGCTGCCGCGCTTCATCGAGGTGGAGGGGGAGCCGCTGCTCGTGCCCCTCGAGGACCTCGTCGTCGCCCGGCTCGGGCGGCTCTTCCCCGGCACCGACGTCATCGACGCCTACGCCTTCCGGGTCACCCGCAACGCCGACCTCGACCTCGAGGAGGACGAGGCCGAGGATCTGCTCCTCGCGATCGAGCAGGAGCTGCGCCGCCGCCGCTTCGGCGCGGTCGTGCGCCTCGAGATCGACGAGGCGATGCCGACGTGGCTCGTCGAACTGCTCAAGGAGGAGCTCGACCTCACCGAGGACGACGTCTACCCCGTCGAGGGGATGCTCGGTGTCGCCGACATCGCCGACCTCACCGAACTCGACCGTCCCGATCTGCTCTACGAGCCCTGGAGCCCGGTGCCCCATCCTGCGCTGCGGAGCGGCCCCGACGGCGAGCCCGCCGACATCTTCTCGGTCGTGACTGAGGGCGACCTCCTCGTCCACCACCCCTACGACAGCTTCGAGCACACCGTCGGACGGCTCATCGCCGCCGCCTCCGACGACCCCGACGTCCTCGCGATCAAGCAGACGCTCTACCGCACCGCCGGGGACTCCCCGATCGTGCAGGCGCTCATCCGCGCCGCCGACAGCGGCAAGCAGGTCGTCGCCCTCGTCGAGCTCAAGGCGCGCTTCGACGAGGAGGCGAACATCGTCTGGGCGCGCGAGCTCGAGAAGGCCGGCGTCCACGTCGTCTACGGCCTCGTCGGCCTCAAGACCCACACGAAGACCTCGCTCATCGTGCGGCGCGAGGAAGGGGGGATCCGCCGCTACTGCCACATCGGCACGGGCAACTACAACCACAAGACCGCCCGGATCTACACCGACCTGGGGCTGCTCACCTCCGACCCGGCGATCGGCGCGGACCTCACCGACCTCTTCAACTTCCTCACCGGCTACGCGCGCCACGAGAGCTACCGCAAGCTCCTCGTCGCGCCGGTGTCGCTGCGCGACCGGGTCACCCGGCTCATCGACCGCGAGATCGAGGCGCAGCGCTCCGGGGAGCGTCGTGGGGTCGTTCGGGCGAAGATGAACTCCCTGCTCGACCCTCGCCTCATCGCCAAGCTCTACGAGGCGAGCCAGGCCGGCGTGCACATCGACCTCGTCGTGCGGGGCATCTGCGCCCTGCGCCCCGGGGTTCCCGAGGTCAGCGACCGCATCCGCATCGTCTCGATCGTCGGCCGCTTCCTCGAGCACGCCCGGATCCTGCAGTTCGGCCCCGACGACGTCTTCATCGGCTCGGCGGACTGGATGCCGCGCAACCTCGACCGCCGCGTCGAGGCGATGACGCCGATCGAGGACCCCGAGCTGCGCGCCGAGCTCCTGGCGACGCTCGACCTCATGCTCGCCGACAACGCCAACGCCTGGCACCTCGAGGCCGACGGATCGTGGCGCCGCCGGGTACCCGAGGAGGGCGAGGCGCGCCGCGACAGCCAGGCCGAGCTCATGGCCGCCGCGCAGAGCCGCGCCGGCAACGGCGACCACTGAGCCGACCCCGCGCCGAGCGCCGTCAGCCCCACCGTGTCGCGGTCCGACCAGCCCGCCTTCGAGCGCCGCATCGTGCGGCGCGGCCTCGGGGTGCTCGCGATGGCGGTGCGCACGATGCCCGTACCCTTCGCGATCGCCGTGGCCGGGTCGACGCTCTACGCCACAGCGACCGTCGGCTCGGCGGTCGCCCTCGGGTGGGTCACCGATACCGTCATCGAGCCGGCGTTCCGCGACGGCGACATCGCGACCTCCTCGCTCGTGACCGCGGCCGCGGTCATCGTCGGCATCGCGGTGGCCAACGCCCTCGGCATCGTCGTGCGCCGCACCGCGGCCTACTGGATGCAGTACGGCCTCCACGCGCACTTCCGTCGCCGCGTCGCCGAGCGCCTCACGCGCCTGCCGCTGTCGTGGCACCGGCGACGCTCCACCGGCGAGTTGCTCTCGGCGGCCAACGCCGACGTCGAGGCGACCTTCTGGCCGGTCGCGCCCCTGCCCCTGACCGTCGGCGTGCTCGTCATGCTCGTGCTCGCCGGGGGCGTGCTCCTCGCCACCGACCTCTGGCTCGCCCTCGTCGGCCTCCTGCTCATCCCCGCGCTCATCGCGGTGAACCTCAGCTACAACGCCGCGGTGCGCCGCCCGGCCACGCGCGCGCAGCAGGGTCGCGCCGAAGTCGCCGAGGTCGCCCACGAGAGCTTCGACGGCGCGCTCGTCGTCAAGACCCTCGGCCGCGAGGAGGAGGAGACCACGCGCTTCGAGGCCTCATCTGAGCGCCTGCGCGACGACCTCATCGCCGTGGGGCGCGTGCGCGCGATCTTCGAGCCGGTCATGGAGGCCCTGCCGAGCCTCGCGATCCTTGCGATCCTGCTCGTCGGCGCGGTCCGCGTCGCCGCCGGCGCGGTCTCCACCGGCGACATCGTCCGCATCGGCTACCTCTTCGTCCTCCTCGAGTTCCCGCTGCGCGCGCTCGGCTTCATCCTCATGGAGCTGCCCCGCTCGGTCGTGGGCTGGGAGCGCGTCGAGCGCGTCCTGCGCGCCCGCCCCGAGGCGCCCGAGGGCCTCGCCGACCCGCCGCCGCGACCCGGCCCCGCCGCCGTCGACCTCGACGAGGTCACCTTCGCCTACGACGACGGCGCCCCCGCGCTCGAGGCGATCTCGGCGAGCGTCACCGCGGGCCGCACGATCGCCGTCGTCGGGGCGACCGGCTCGGGCAAGTCCACCCTGGCCTCCCTGCTCGTCGGTCTCGCTGCCCCGACCGGCGGGCAGGTCATCCTCGACGGTCACGATCTGCGGGGGCTGGCGCCCTCGGCGGTCACCACCCAGGCGGCGATCGTCCTCCAGCACGCCTTCCTCTTCGACTCCTCGGTGCGCGAGAACATCACCCTCGGCGCACCGTTCTCCGAGCAGGAGGTGCGCGCGGCGGCCGCCCTGGCGCAGGCCGACGGCTTCGTCGAGGCGCTGCCAGAGGGCTACGACACCGTCCTCGGCGAGCGCGGGGCAACGCTGTCGGGCGGCCAGCGCCAACGCCTCGCCCTCGCCCGCGCGCTCGTGCGCCGCCCACGGCTGCTCGTGCTCGACGACGCGACCTCGAGTGTCGACCCGAGCGTCGAGCGCGCGATCCTCGAGGGGCTGCGCGAAGCCGCCCTGCCCTCGACGGTCGTCATCGTCGCCTACCGCCGCGCGACCATCGAGCTCGCCGACGAGGTCGTCGTCCTCGAGGAGGGCCGACTCGCCGACCGCGGAACGCACGCCGAGCTCCTCACCCGCGTGCCGGCCTACGCCGACCTCGTCACGGCCTACGAGCGCGCCCGGTGAGCGCCCCCGAGACCACCGACCTCGGCATCCGCCGCGGCCCCGCGGGTGCGTGGGCCACGCTCGTGCGCGGCCTCCAGCTCAGCCCCGAGCTGCGCGACGGACTCGCGGTGACCCTCCTCCTCGCCGTCGTCGCCACCGCCGGCAAGGTCGCGGTACCCGTCGCGGTGCAGCAGACGATCGACGGCGGGGTCGTCGGCGTCGACGAGCCGCGCCTCGGCGTCGTCGCCGTCGCGGTGGCCCTCACCGCCCTCGTCCTCGTCGCGACGTCCTTCGCCGGCTACGCGATGACCTACCGCCTGGCGCGGGCCAGCGAGACCGCCCTGTCGGCGGTGCGCGTGCGGGCCTTCCGGCGCATCCACGACCTGTCGATCCTCCACCAGGCCGCGGAGCATCGCGGAGCGCTCGTCGCGCGCGTGACGAGCGACGTCGACCAGATCAGCCGCTTCATCCAGTGGGGCGGGGTCATCCTCGTCGTCCGCGGCGGGCAGGCCCTGCTCGCACTCGGCGCGATGGCGCTCTACTCCTGGCAGCTCACCCTCGTCGTCCTCGTCATCGTCGGGCCGATGGTGCCGCTCATCGCCTGGTTCCAGGGCGTGCTCTCGCGAGCCTTCGACACCGTCCGCGAGCGCCACGCGGCGATGATGACCGCGGTCAGCGAGAGCGTCGTCGGCGCGGCGACGGTGCGCGCCTACGGCATCGAGGACCGCACCGAGCGCCGCATCGCCGAGCGCGTCGAGGAGGAGTTCCGGGCGCAGTTCCGGGCGGGCAGGCTCGCCTCGACGATGTTCTCCTCCGCCGAGGTCGTCGCGGGGATCGCCACGGCCTCCGTCGTCGTCGTCGGGGTCTGGCTCGGCCTCGCCGGCGGGCTCGCCCCGCCCGGGGAGCCGTGGGTCGGCCGTCTCACCGCCTTCCTCTTCCTCGTCACCCTCTTCGTGGGGCCGCTGCGCATCGCCACCGAGGTCCTCGAGCAGGCGCAAACGGCGATCTCGGGCTGGCGGCGCGTGCTCGGCGTCCTCGACACCGACCCGGAGGTGGCTGACCCCGCCGTGGGCACGGCGATTCCCGAGGGACCGATCAACGTGCGCTTCGACGGCGTGCGCTTCCGCTACCCCACCGGCGGCGACGTCCTCAACGACGTCGACCTCGAGATCGGCGCCCAGCGGCGGGTCGCCGTCGTCGGGGAGACCGGCTCGGGCAAGACGACCTTCGCCAAGCTGCTGACCCGTCTCATGGACCCCACCGCCGGCGAGGTGCGCCTCTCGGGCGTGCCCCTGCCCGAGGTCGCCTTCGCCGACCTGCGGCAACGCGTCGTCATGGTGCCCCAGGACGGCTTCCTCTTCGACGGCTCGATCGCCGACAACGTCCGCTACGGCAGACCGGGCACCTCCGACGACCGCGTGCGCCTCGCCTTCCTCGAGCTCGGCCTGGCCGACTGGCTCGACGCCCTGCCCGAGGCCGAGCACACCCGGGTCGGCGAGCGCGGCGAGTCGCTGTCGGTCGGCGAGCGCCAGCTCGTCGCGCTGGCCCGCGCCTACGTCGCCGACCCCGACCTCCTCGTCCTCGACGAGGCGACGAGCGCCGTCGACCCCGCCACCGAGGTCCGCATCCAGCGCACCCTCGACAGCGTGACGCGCGGCCGGACGGCGATCGCCATCGCCCACCGCCTCTCGACCGCGGAGGCCGCCGACGAGGTCCTCGTCTTCGACGAGGGGCGCATCGTCGAACGCGGCAGCCACGCCGACCTCGTCGACAGGGCCGGCGTCTACGCTGCGCTCCACGCGAGCTGGATGGCCGGCACCCAGGCCCGCGACTGAGGAGGCCGCGATGACGAGCGACTGGCAGTTCCCCTACCCCTCCCAGCGCATGCCGGTGCTCGCCGAGCACGTCGTCGCGACCTCGCAGCCGCTGGCCGCCGAGGCCGGCCTCGAGATGCTGCGCCGCGGAGGCACCGTGGTCGACGCGATCGTCGCCGCGGCGGCGACGCTCACCGTCGTCGAGCCGACGAGCAACGGCCTGGGCTCCGACGCCTTCGCCCTCGTCTGGGACGGCCAGGCCCTCCACGGGCTCAATGCCTCGGGCCGCTCCCCCGCGGGCCTCGACGCCGGGCGCTTCCTGGGGTCGCCGGCGATGCCGACCCGCGGCTGGGACGCGGTGACCGTCCCCGGGGCGGTCTCGGCCTGGGCGGCGCTCAGCGCCCGCTTCGGCCGCCTCGGCCTCGACGCGCTCGTCGAGCCGGCCGCCCGCTACGCCGAGCGCGGCTGGCCGGTCGGGCCGGTCACCGCGGCGGCCTGGGCACAGGCCTCCCGCCGCCTCACCGAGGTCGAGGGCTTCGCCGAGGCGTTCCTGCCCGGCGGGCGCGCGCCCCGGCCGGGGCAGCGCTTCGCGCTTCCCGCCCAGGCGTCGACGCTGCGGGCGATCGGGGCCAGCGGCGGGGAGGCGTTCTACCGGGGGGAGGTCGCCGAGCGCATCCTCGCCGCTGCGAGGGCCGCCGGGGCGCCCTGGGCGGAAGCCGACCTCGCCGGCCATCGGGCCGACTGGGTCGCCGCACTGCGGCACCCGGCCTTCGGCCTCGAGGTCGCCGAGCTGCCCCCCAACGGCCAGGGGCTGGCCGCGCTCGCCGCGCTCGGCATCCTCGAGCGCACCGGGGTGGCCGACGGCGATCCCGACGACGCCGCGACGATCCACCTCGCCGTCGAGGCGATGAAGCGCGCCTTCGTCGACACCCACGCCGAGGTCGCCGACCCTCAGGCGATGCGCCTCGCGCCCGCCGACCTCCTCGACGCCGGGCGCCTCGCGACGCACGCCGCGGCGATCGATCCCGAGCAGGCGACCGGGCAGGCGCCCGCCTCGCTGCTGCCCGGCGGCACGGTCTACCTCGCCGCCGCCGACGGCGAAGGCCGGATGGCCTCCTTCATCCAGTCGAACTACATGGGCTTCGGGTCAGGGGTCGTCGTCGCCGGCACGGGGGTGTCGCTGCAGAACCGCGGCGCGGGCTTCTCCACGGTTCCGGGGCACCCCAACGCCGTGGCGGGCGGCAAGCGCCCGTTCCACACGATCATCCCGGCCTTCGCCTTCGCCGACGGCCACCCGGCGTTCGCGTTCGGGGTCATGGGTGGGCACATGCAGCCCCAGGGCCACGTGCAGATGGTGCTGCGCCTCGGCGCCCACGGCCAGAACCCCCAGGCCGCCGCCGACGCCCCGCGCTGGCGCGTCG
>SLNF01000266.1 GCA_007133145.1 Nitriliruptorales bacterium | reverse complement strand
GGCCAGCGTGCCCGCCGTCGACTTCGAGCCCACCGCCGCGGCGATCATGCTCACCATCGGAGTGGTCTTCGCCGTCGTCGGCGTGGCCGCCTTCCGCCGCCGTGACCTGAAAGAGGCCTGACCGAGCCACCAGCCGTGACCCGAGCCGACCGCCCCGGCCCAGCCCGGCGAGTGCATCCCACAGCAGGCAGCGCGAAAGTCGGAATCGGGATGGGACCCCAGGCGTCGACGGTCCGTGGGGGTGTAGTGGAGGGCTACGGCAGGGTCGGCGACGCGGTACGGCGAAGCTTCGCCGCCCACGGCGAGATCGACGCCGGTCGGGCGGTCTACCGCCACGGGCGCCTCGTGGTCGACCTGTCGGGCGGGTATCGCGACGGGCTGGCACGCTGAGGGCGTGACGGTCCTCGGCGTTGACGCGTGCAAGGGCGGATGGGTTGCCATCGGACTCTCTGCCGACCGGAGCGCGACGGGGCTGTTCGCGGCCACGCTCGACGAGCTCTTGCCCCTGGTCGGCAACGTCGAGGGGATCGCCGTCGACATCCCCCTCGGCATTCCCGAACACGGGCGCCGTGCGGCCGATGTCGAGGCGAAGCGCTTCGTCGGGGCGCGTCGCAACTCGGTGTTCTTCACACCCGTGCGCGCTGCGCTGCATGCGCCGACGCATGCGCAGGCGACGAGGCAGGCCAAGCGTCTCACCGGGTACGGCGTCAGCCAGCAGGCCTACGCGCTCGCCGGCAAGATCCTCGAAGCCGAGCGATGGCGGCCGCAGGCGGCGTCGCCGGTGTGGGAGGTGCACCCCGAGGTGTCCTTCGCGGTCCTGCTGGGGCGGCCAGCGCAGGCGCCGAAGAGGACGTGGGCGGGCATGCAGCAACGCCTCGACGGCCTCGAGCGGGCGGGCATCGACCTCGGAGGCGTCGGCGAGGCCGGCCAGCGGGTCGCCGCCGACGACGTGCTCGATGCCGCCGCGGCGGCGTGGAGTGCCAGGCGCCTGGTCCATGGCGAGGGCATCAGCCTGCCCGACCCGCCCGAGGTCGACCCATGCACCGGTGAGCCGGTCGCCATCTGGGCGTGAGCGCCTCGCCCCGGCGACCGCTGCGGCCGCACCCCGCACGACGGACCCAGGTCACCCCTTGCGGCACGCGCCAGCGCGGCGAGCACCACAGGCGGGTCACCGGAGCAGCCCCCGCCGGGCGGTGCTCCACCTTCGGGTAGGGTGCGCCGACGCGCGGCCGTCTCGCCGAAGACGGAGAACGGGGAGGGCTGTGGAGGCGTTCCTGCGGGCCTATGAGCACGCCACCGGCATGCCCGCACCGACGGAGTCGTTCGCGTTCGGACTCGACGCGGAGACCGCCGACGAGCTCGCCGCGCTCGTCCTCGCGGGACGCAAGCGGGCCACGACGTCGCTGCTCGCCGAGTACGAGGCCGAGGACGAGCCGCAGCCTTCCGCTGGTGACCGTGCGGTCGTCTGTGACGGCGCCGGCGAACCCGTCTGCGTGATCGAGACCACGCGCGTGGACGTGTGTCGCTTCGAGGACGTGGATGCCGAGTTCGCGTGGGTCGAGGGGGAGGGGGACCGTTCCCTGGGTCACTGGCGCGAGGTCCACCGCGACGCGCTCGGCGCGACATGTGACGCGCTCGGCATGGCGTTCACGCCCGAGCTTGCGGTGGTGTGCGAGCGGTTCGAGGTCGTGTGGGCACCGCCGCCGGCGCCGGAGCAGCTGCCGTAGCCTGCCACCCCCAGCGCGAGGAGGCGGGGACGCCTCCCACAGAGCACCGCTGCGTCCTCGCTGCCGCGGCACCCGAAGGTGCTCGTCAGCCTCGGCTCCAGGCTCCACAGCGCGCGATGCGGCATCGCCGATTTCCGCGATCCCGGGGTCGGCGCCGCGATGGCCGGCCGCGTCACCGCCAGCCGCGGGGGCACCGCATGGTTATGCCTTCAGTGGCAAGCAGCGTTCGCCTCAACGCCGGCGGGCCCGGGTCTCGCCCTCCCGACCGCAGGGCCACCGGACGCGCCATGCATCGCCACACCCCCCTCCCCGGCGAGGGTTGTGTTGGCGCGGTCGGCTCCGGGGTGGAGGACCGCAGGCCATGCTCGCCTTGTGGACGGTCGGGCCCGTCCTCTGGGGGGTGACGTAGCCTGAGGGGCAGCGGGGCGGTCGGGGGATGACGGTATGCCGGTCGATCATGACGCACTGATCGTGCGGGACCCGAATGTCTGCCATGGTCAAGCGGCCATCAAGGGGACGCGGGTGACGGTGAGTGGCGTGCTCGACGCCTTGGCTGACGGGATGAGCGAGGCCGAGATCATGGCTGACTACCCGACGCTGACGGTCGAGGGCATCCAAGCGGCTGCGCCGTACGGCGCCGAGTTGGCTCGTGACGAGTATCCCGCGGTCTCGGCCTCTTGAGGGCCAAGCTCGACGAAGACGTGTCGGCCTGGGCCGGCGTGCTGCTGCCGGTTGCGCAGCAGGGGCCCACCCACCCTGGGCGAGCCCCCATGCTGCGGTGTCACCGCTGCGGCGGGCTCGGCGTCGCGTGGCCGGCCTGCGCCGCGGTCTCCAAGCCTCAGGCCACGGTCGCGCGAATCTTGCCCACCGCGGTAGTGGCGTCGAGGGTCGCCTCGCCCCGCACCGGGAGGTCGTTGACCCACTGGTAGGCCTCGAAGTTCGAGTGCAGCTCGATGTGCTGGAACAGCCTTGTCAGGCCCTGCTCATCGTCGATGCTCGTCCCGGTCGCGAGCACCGAGATGCGGGCGCCATCCTTGGTGGTCAAGCAGCCGTGGAAGTGCAATGCCATACGGCCGTCAGCGCGCGTGTAGCTGTACTCGACGCCGCTGAGCGTGCCCTCGAGCAGCCCGGTGACGGTGCCCTCCCAGGTCATGTCGAACCGGTGGCCGGCCGCCGGCAGCGGCTCGCCACTCACCCAGTCCTCGAATGCCACGCCGTAGTCGACGAACTCGGTGAAACGGCCGTCGGCCTCGTAGACGAGGTCGCCCACTGCGATCTTCTCGCCGGGGGCCTCGATGGTCGCCATGATGCCCTCCTCCTGTCTCCCAGCGAAGGACCCACAGCACCCACCGTCGGCGGGACCGACAGTCCCCCGCCACTTGACGGTGTGGAAGCAGCCACGACCCCGCTAGAGGCGAAAGGCCCCGTTTGTATTGGACAACCGGATCGTCATGAAGGAGCCCAATGTGGGGGGCGCCGTCGTGGCAGAGTCAGACGCCCTCCGGCGTGGTGCTGGCCTGCCAGACCGCGGGCAGCGCTGACGCCTCAGCGTTCACGGCGCAGTCAACCCTGCCCGCAGGGCGCGGGAGTCGAGGTCCTTCTTGTACGCCGAAGCGCGCTCCTCCATGAAGGAGGGGTGGTCGTAGTCGTCCATCAAGGCAGCGTTCGCCTCCAGGCCGGCAGGCCCCGGCCTCGCCCACCCGACCGCAGGGCCACCGGACGCGACATCGATCGCCGCGCCGCCCCACCCGGCGAAGGTTGACCTTTGGGGCTCGTGGGGCGGTTGACCGGTCTAGCCCGTGGTCCGGTCGCGGGCAGGCGGCGGTGCAGGTGGTAGACGGTCGGCGCTGTGACCCGGACCGGCTGGTCATTCCCACCGGAACGCGGCCATGGCGGCTGCGCCGAAGACGAGCGCCGACACGGCGAGGACGAGCAGGCTCGAGGTGGGTGCTCCGGTGCCGAACCAGGCGTGTTGGAGCGCGTCGACGGCGGCGCCGGTGGGCGAGACGTCGCTGATCTGGCGCATCACCGTGGGCATGGCCTCACGTGGGAACCACAGGCCGCCCAGCGCCATCAGGGGGATCCACACCAAGCTGCCCAGGGCCGACGCGACGAAGGCGCCGCGGTGAGATCCCCAGGCCGCCGGCCTCGACCACCTTGCCGGACTCGCCGCCGCTGAGGGGTGCGGCGTTGCCGCTCGAGCGGGAATCCTCATGGGGGCAGAGCCCGAGGGAGTCGAGGGGCAGGGAATGCGCGAGGAGGCCGCCGCCGGCGACCGCTCCACCGAGCGCCGCCGTCGCCGCGGGAGAACGAGGCCGTCCTTCACCGCCGTCGTGGTGGCGGTGGTCGTGGCGGTGGCCGTGGCCGCCCTGGTCGTCGTCGCTGGCGACGAAGGACCGACCCCCGAGCCGGTGGCCCCGGAGCCGCCCGCCGGCGACCCGCCGGGTGAGCGCGCCGGCGAGACGCCGGACTGGTCGGAGGAGCTCGCCCACATCGACGTGACCGCCGAGGAGTTCCGCCACGACTGGAACCGCCTCGTCGCAGACCTCGGCTTCGGTCACGAGCTCGAGCCGCTCACCCTCCCCGAGCGGCCCCACGGCATGGGCGCGGAGACGCGACCCTTCCCCGACGGCGCCGAGCTCGAGGTCATCGCCCACCCTGAGGGCTTCCTCTCGCGCATGGAGCTGCGCGGCGAGCCTGCCGACGTCGACGAGGCCGTCGACTACCTCGCGATGGTCTACGCGCTCATCCACGCGACCAGCGGGCTCGACGACGACGAGGTGAGGGCCTTCGCGGCCGACGAGCTCGGCCTCGACGAGACCGTCGCCGACACCGACCGCACCGCGCGGGCGCGCCTCAACGGGGTGGCCTACGAGTTCGACACCTTCCAAGGGCAGTGGAGGCTGTGGGCCGGCAGCGCCGACGACGCGCCGTAGAGCCGAGGTGTTCGCCCTCGCAACCGCGTCGCAGCCGGTGCCCTCGCTGCCCGACGCGCCAGTCGTGCTGCTCCGACGGCTCGAGGCGTGATCCCGTCGGGTCGGAGCGTCGAGGTCGGCCCTGGGGATGCGGGCTGGGTCGGCCCTCGCCAGGGCGTGGAACCCCAGCCGCAGCACCTCGATCGTGCCGCGCAGGTCGAGGACCGGCTCGACATCGGCGTCGCGGTTGACGTGCCGAGGTCTTCACGGCCCCCGAACGAGCTGATAGTTTCGCGTCAGAGAGAGCGTGGGCCTCCTTCCGTGCCGGGGGCCGGGGGTAGCCACGCACCGCTCGATCTTCGGGGGAAACGATGCGCAAGCGAACAGCGACGACGATCATCTGTGTGTTGGCTCTGGCCCTGCTCCTCTCAGCGTGCGAGCTGCGTGCGGAGCATCTCGTCGTCGTGGAGGAGGACGGCTCGGGGACCGTTGAGTGCCTCGCGCTCCTCGACCCCCAGGAGGAGGACGTCGACGACTTCCTCGACGGGCGCTTCGCGGACCTCCCCAACGTGCCGGATGGCTGGACGCAGGAAGCCGTCGACGACGGGGACTTCGAGGGCACGCGTTCGAAGGCGTCGTTCTCCGACCCCGCCGAACTCGAGACCTTGCTTGCGGCGTTGGAAGAGGCCAACGAGGAAGCCGGCGGCGTCGGCGAGCCTTGCTTGGGCCTCTTCACCGAGGGAGACGATTCTCTGTTGACCGTCGACGCTGTCGAGGCGCGCTGGTCGCAGCAGATCGAGTCCGATCCCGAGTCCGACGACGAGCTGGGGGAGGAGATCTCCGAGGCGGTCGCCGAGGCGATCGACCTCGAGATCTCGGTGCGCCTTCCCGGCACGCTCGACTCCCACGACGGCGATGTCGCCGGTGACGGCACCGTCACCTGGCGCCCGACCGTCGGGGAGGCCGTCGACCTCCACGCCTCGAGTCTCCTCCGCGAGGTCACCAATCGTGTGGCGGGCCCGAACCGCTATGCCACCGCGGCGGCCATCTCGGAGCGCTTCTTCGAACCCGGGGTGGACGTCGCGTTCGTCGCGGAGGGGCGTGGGTTCGCCGATGCCCTCGCCGCGAGTGGAGCGGCCGGCACGCAGGACGCGCCGGTGCTGCTCACCGCCGAGGACGACCTGCCGAACGAGACCCGAGATGAGTTGGCGCGCCTCGACCCCGGACGCGTCGTGATCCTTGGCGGCCCCGCCGTCGTGGGCCCTGCCATCGAGTCGGCGCTGGAGCCACTGGCTGGCGAGGTCGACCGCATCGCGGGTGGCAACCGCTATGAGACCGCTGCTGCAGTGGCCGTCGAGTTCTTCGACGACGCCTCGACGGTCTACGTCGCCACGGGGCGGAACTTCCCCGACGCGCTCGGCGGCGGCGCTGCCGCAGCGGCTGGGGGCCATCTGCTGCTGCTGAGCGAGCCGGACACGCTGCCGGCCTCGACACGAACGCAGTTGGAACGGCTCGCCCCGGAGCGTGTCGTCATCCTCGGGGGCCAGGCCGCCGTCGATGACGTGGTGGAGTCGCAGATCCGCGGCCTCGGGCTGGCCGTCGACCGGATCAGTGGAGCCGACCGTTACGAGACCGCGCTGGCCGTCGCCGACGACGCCTTCGACACCACGGGGACGGTGCTCGTGGCGACGGGTGCGAGCGCCCCGGATGCGCTCGCGGGCGCCGCGGCCGCCGGCCAGACGAACGGTCCCGTGCTGCTGACGCGAGCCGACCGGCTCCCGGCAGGCTTGAGCGCGGGCATCACGGCGCTCTCGCCCGGCGACGTGCTCGTCCTGGGCGGCCCTGCAGCGGTGTCGAACCGCACCGCCCTGGAACTCGAGGATCTCCTGACGATCGCAGGACCCTGAGCGGCTCGCTCCCCGGACGCAACGCCGCGTCTCGCTCCTTGGCAGAGCTCCGGCTTCGAGCGTGCGGCTGAACAGTTGGCCTGTCGAGTCTGCCGGCGCGCAAGGGCTTCTGTCTGTCGCCGGCCCGGTCTCGCGCCGCGCCGTGCTTGACCCGGGCGCAGGCAGCGGGCTCGCGTCGATCCGAGCCTGCATCCTCGTGTGCGTGTGGTTGGGGGTGTCGTTCGCCACGTGGACGGGACCGGAGCAGCGCCCGTCGGCAACAGCCAGCGGCGCGGAGGCAGTCGTCCACGATGGTCGAGGTTGACGCGCACCACGCGACGCAGCAGCCTCCGACGTCGTTGTTGACAGCAAACCGTCAGCCGACTGGGGGAGCTGGTTCGCGATGGGTCAGAAGAGGTCCGGGGTGCCGGCGAAGCACGCGCTGTTCATCCTCGGGGGCGCCTTGCTCGGCTATGGGATCGCGTCAGGGCTGATTCCCGACGAACCGGATGTTGTCTCGGCGATCCCGCTCGCGGTGGTCGGTCTGAGCGCACTGATCGTCGGCCAGCAGACGAGCTGCACTGAAGCGG
>SLNF01000019.1 GCA_007133145.1 Nitriliruptorales bacterium | reverse complement strand
GTCGACGGTGGCGGTGGGGTCGAGCGCTGCGAGGCCGTCGCTCGCCTCGGCGAGGCGCGTCGCCGGCTGGCGTGGGGGCGAGGGGGCCGGCCCCGAGCCCGGCAGCTCCGGCGTGGCGCGCACGAGGGCGTGCCGGTCGAGGTCGGGGCGCGCTGGCTCGTCGGCCGCCCGAGCCCGGACGGCGTTGAGCAGCGCGACGAGGTGGGCGGCGAGCGCGTCGAGCCGCCAGCCGCCATGGACGCTGCGCGCCCAGTCCCCGCCGGCGACGTCACCGAGCAGGGCCGCGACGGCTTCGGCCTCGGCCTGCAGCGCGGCCAGTGGCTCGTCGCTCATGAGAAGGGGTGGTCGAGCGCGTCGACGATGCCGCCGAGGGCGTGCGTGGCGGCGGCGACGAGCCCTTGCGGCAGCCCGCCCGGGGCTGCCGGCGCGGTGAGGCTGCCCTCGATGGCGCGCAGGTGGGCGTAGGGCACCGACTCGAGGAGGCAGGCGTGGGCCGCTGCGGCGCCCTCGCGCGTCTCGGCGAGCGCGGAGCCCCAGCGCCCGGTGCGCTGCGCGGCGAGGCTCTCGCTGCCGGCGAGGGCGTCGGCGCTGAGGAAAGGCCCCGGCCGCGCGGGGGCCTCGGAGAGCACGTCGGCGAGACGGGGATCGGTGAGGAAGGTCTGCCCGGGCGCGCCGGGGGCGAGCCGCAGCCCGAGGGAGGCGGCGTCGAGCAGGCCCTCGTCGGTCGCGACCCCGAGGTCGGCGTAGGTCTCCGCGGTGGCGACGGCGAGGTCGCCCTCGCCGAGGCCGCTGCCGTCAAGCGCGGGCCCGGCGCTGAGGAGGAGCACCGCCGCGGGCGGGTCGCGCAACAGCCGGGAGAGGGTGAAGGCCACCGCGGCGCGGCCGACTCCGAGGTCGTGGACGGCGACCTCCACGCCCCCGAGGCGGCCACGGTGGCCGACGACCCCGTCGACCTCGGTCTCGGCCGAGTCGTCGAGCGCGGAGCTCAGCGTTACCGCCTCGGTGGCCGTCGCGGTGGCGAGCACGAGCATGGGGCCTCCTCGTCGTGGGCCCGGGCGGCGCGGCGCCGGCCCGGCCGACGGCTAGCGGTAGTCGTCGAGGGGGGCGGCGTCGCCGCCGAGCGCCTCGATGATCCTGCCCACGTTCGTGGCCATCATGCCGACGTAGCTGTGGACGTCCTCGCCCGGCTCGCCCGGGAGCTGATCGTCGGCAAGGTCGCCCACGTAGCGGGCGCCGGTCTCCTCGGCGATGACCTCGACGACGTCGGAGGCGAACTCCTCACTGCCGAAGATCGCCGGGACCTCCTCATCGCGGATCTGGTCGACGAGGTCGCGGATGTCGGCGGCGGAGGGCTCGGAGAAGTCCGAGGGCTGCACCGCCGCGACGACCTCCACACCGTAGGCGTCGCCGAAGTACGCCCAGGCGTCGTGGTAGACGACGAGCTTGCGGCGGTCCTCCTCGAGGGAGTCGACCGCCTCGCGGATGGCGGCGTCGAGCGCGGTGAGCTCGGCGGTGTAGGCGGCGGTGCGCTCGGCGTAGCCGTCGGCGTCGTCGGGGTCGAGCTCGGCGAGGACCGTACCGGCGTGTTCGCTGAGCTCGATGACGAGGGGCACGCTCGTCCACACGTGGGGGTTGACGATGCCACCGTCGCTGTCGCCGTGGTCGTGGTCGTGGTCGTGGTCGTGGTCATGGTCGTGGCTGTGGTCGTGGTCGTGGCTGTGGTCGTGGTCGTGCCAGTGCTCCGTCGAGAGCTCGTCAGGGTCGAGCACCTCGTCGCCGAGCAGCACGAGGGGCGCGTCGTCGGGCAGGTTGGCCTCGGCGAGGGCGACGGCGTCGGGGTTGAGGTCGAGCCCGCTGTCGATGAAGGCGTCGGCCCGGCTGAGCGGGGCGACGTCACCGGGGCGCGGCTCGTAGGTGTGGGAGTCCATGCCCGGCGGCACGAGCGCGATGACCTCGCCACGCTCGCCGACGAGGCGGGCGAGGACGTCGGCCATCGGTGCGACCGTGGAGACGACGAGCAGGCCCTCGTCCTGCTCGGTTGCCGTCTCGTCGTCGCCCGCAGGCTCGGTCTCCTCCTCGTCGGGCTCGGCTGGCGCGTCGGCCGGTTCCTCGCCCGGCGCGGCGTCGTCGGGGCCTGCGGCGAGGCCGCCGTCCTCCTCGGCGCAGCCGGCGCCTGTGAGGGCGAGGGCGAGCAGGAGCAGGACGAGGCGGAGGGTACCCATGCGGAGCGCTCCTCGGGGTCGGGGACGGGCCGTCGTGGCGACGCTGTTGCGAAGCGTTCGCAGCAAGCCTACGTCGTCGGTGCCGCGGCGGTGGGCGCGCTCACCCGCGCGCGACGCAACCGGCGCCAGCGGTCGGCCAGCGTCGCGAGGTAGGCGAGGGCGAACAGCGCGGTGCCGACGAGCACGATCGTCGCCCCGCTCGGGACGTCGGCGTAGTAGGAGAGGTAGAGCCCGCCGACGCCGTTGGCCACACCCACCGCGACGGCGATGGCGAGCATCGTCGCGAACGAGCGTGTGAGCAGCCGGGCCAGGGCGGCGGGGATGACGACGGCCGCGGCGACGAGCAGGACGCCCATGACCCGAACCGAGGCGATGACGACCGCTGCGGTGAGGAGGTTGAGCAGCGCCTCCATCGCCCCGGCGCGCACCCCGTGGACGCGGGCGACCTCGGGGTCGAAGGTCGTGAAGAGCAGCGGCTTGTAGGCCGTGAGCAGGATGAGGCCGAGCCCGGCGGCGACGCCGACGGCGAGCCAGAGGTCGGTCGCGGTCACCGCGAGCGGGCTGCCGAAGAGCAGGCTCTCGGTGTTCACCCGGCCTGCCTCGAGCACGCTGACGACGGCGATCCCGAGGGCGAAGAAGGCCGTGGTGACGATGCCGATCGCCGCGTCGGCGTGGAGCCCGCGGCGGCGGGCGACCCGGTCGATGAGCAGCGCGGAGAGCAGCGTCGCCGCGAGCGCGCCGACGTAGGTCGAGTAGCCGAGCGCCACCCCGACGGCGACGCCGCCGAGGACGCTGTGGGCGAGGCCATGGCCGACGTAGCTCATGCGTCGCAGGACGATGAAGGTGCTCATCGCCCCGCACATCGCGCCGATGACGACGACGGCGAGCAGGGCGCGGCCGAAGAAGGCGTACCCGAGTGGCTCGGTGAGGATCTCGCCCACGGGGCTCAGCCGCTCGCGGCGACGTCGGCGTGACGCAGCAACGGCGCCTCGTCGGTGACGACGACGCGGTCGCCCTCGCGGAGCACGCGCACGGGCGCGCCGTAGGTCGCGAGCAGTGCGTCGGGGGTGAGGACCTCGGCGGGGGCCCCCTCGCGCACGATCGTGCCGTTGAGCAGCGCGACGTGCGGCAGCTGCGCGGCCACCCAGTTGAGGTCGTGGGTGGTGAGCACGACGGTGAGCCCCTCGCCGTTGAGCTCGGCGAGGAGGGCGAGGATGTCGCGACGTGTGGCGAGGTCGACGCCGCTCGTGGGCTCGTCGAGCAGGAGGACGTCGCAGCGGCGGATCATCGCCCGCGCGAGGAACATGCGCTGCTGCTGGCCGCCGGAGAGCTCGCGGATGTGGCGGCGCGCGAGGCCGCCGATCCCGAGGCGCTCGAGCAGCTCCCGCGCCTCACGGCGCTCGCTGGGGCTGAACCACGGCAGCCGGGCGCTGTCGGCGGTGCGCCCGAGCAGCACTGCCTGCTCCACGCGCAACGGGAAGTCCCAGTCGATGCCCCCGAGCTGGGGCACGTAGCCGATGCGCTGTCGGGCCCGGGGCCCGATCGGCTGCCCGGCGACTTCGACGCGCCCAGCGTGGCGCTCGGCCTGCCCGGTGAGCAGGCGCACGAGGGTCGTCTTGCCGGCCCCGGACGGGCCGGCGATGCCGACCAGGGCGCCGTGGGGGACCTGCCAGTCGAGGCCGTGGAGCACCGTCGCGCCGTCGTAGCCGGCGGCGACGCCGCTGAAGGCGATGGCGGGGGACTGTGGCAAGTCGTTCGCTCCTGCGAGCCGGGTGCGGCCAGCATAGGGCCCCGCGGTCGTCCCGTCCGAGGGCGCGGCGAACGTCAGCCGGTGACCGCCCCCTGCTCCGCGCCGGAGACGAGCTTGGCGTACTTCGCGAGCGCCCCGGTCGTGTAGCGCGGCTCGGGGTGCTTGAGCTCGGCCTTGCGCCGCGTGAGCTCGGCCTCGTCGACGACGAGGTCGAGACGGCGCTCGTGGACGTCGATGACGATGCGGTCGCCGTCGGCGACGAGCGCGATCGGCCCCGCGTCGACGGCCTCGGGCGCGACGTGGCCGATCGAGAAGCCCCACGTGCCGCCGGAGAAGCGCCCGTCGGTGATGAGGGCGCAGTCGCCGCCGCGCCCGGCGCCCTTGAGCGCGCCGGTGACCGCGAGCATCTCGCGCATGCCCGGACCGCCCTTGGGGCCCTCGTAGCGGATGACGAGCACGGTGCCGGGCCGGATCTCCCCGCCGAGGATGGCCGCCATCGCGTCGTCCTCACCGTCGAAGACGCGGGCAGGGCCGTCGAAGTGCAGCTGGTCCTCACCGAGGCCGGCGACCTTCACGACCGCACCCCGTGGGGCGAGCGTGCCCCGCAGCAGGTTGAGACCCCCCTCGGCGTGGATGGGGTCGTCGAGGGGGTGGACGACCTCGCCGTCGGGTGCGGGCGGGTCCAGGGCGGTGAGCTCCTCGCCGATCGTGCGCCCGGTGACGGTGAGGGCGTCGCCGTGGAGCAGACCGGCGTCGAGGAGGTGGCGCAGGACGACCGGGACCCCGCCGATGCGGTCGAGGTCGGACATGTGGTAGCGCCCGCCGGGGGTCATGTCGGCGATGTGGGGCACGCGGTCGGCGATGCGGTTGAAGTCCTCGAGCGCGAGCTCGACGCGCGCCTCGTGGGCGATCGCGAGGAGGTGGAGCACGGCGTTGGTCGACCCACCGAGGGCGTTGACGAGGGCGATGGCGTTCTCGAAGGCCGCCTTCGTGAGGATCTGCCGGGGGCGGATCCCCGCCTCGAGCATCCCCAGCACGGCCTCGCCGGAGCGGAAGGCGTCGTCGTCGCGCCGGCGGTCGACCGCCGGCGGGGTCGCCGAGCCCGGCAGGGCCATGCCGAGGGCCTCGGAGACCGAGGCCATCGTGTTCGCGGTGAACATGCCCGCGCAGGAGCCCTCGGTGGGGCACGCGCGGCGCTCGATCTCACCGAGCTCCTCCTCGGTCATCGTGCCCGCCGCGCACGCGCCGACGGCCTCGAAGACGCTCGTGATGTCGAGGGCCTTGTCGCCGAGGCGGCCGGGCAGGATCGACCCGGCGTAGACGAACACCGATGGCAGGTCGAGTCGGGCCGCGGCCATGATCATGCCCGGCAGGCTCTTGTCGCAGCCGGCGAGGGTCACGATGCCGTCGAGGCGCTCGGCGTGGACCATCGCCTCGACGCTGTCGGCGATGATCTCGCGGCTGACGAGCGAGGCCCGCATCCCCTCGTGGCCCATCGCGATGCCGTCGGACACGGCGATCGTGCCGAACTCGAGGGGGAAGCCGCCGGCGGCGCGCACCCCGTCCTTCGCGCGCTTGGCGAGGCGGTCGAGCGGCAGGTTGCAGGGGGTCACCTCGTTCCAGGAGCTCGCGACGCCGATCTGCGGCTTGGTGAAGTCCTCGTCGCCCATGCCGACCGCGCGGAGCATCGCGCGGGCCGGCGCGCGACGCATGCCCTCGGTGACGTCGGTGGAGCGCGGGCGGTCCATGAGCTACCTCCTCGAACGGGGAGCCCCATTACACACCCACCACGCAACTCCTGCCGCGGGGGTGCGTGCCCATGGGTCGGACCGGGTCGCGACGGAGGGCACGACGCCCGCCCCGGGACCGCCACCGCGTCGGGGCGTCGCCGGGTGGCAGGCCCTTCGGAGGGTTGATTGCGGGGGCTGGTGGGACACTGCGGGTGGCATGGATTGGCGACGCGTACCGCAAGGCGACCCCGGCGACCCCGACGGGGTCACCTCCCTGCTCAACGCCGCGCACGCCGAGATCGGCGGCCCGCCGCTGACGGGCACGCGCTTCCTCCACGCTGCACGCGAGATGCTGCGGTTCACCCGGCAGATCGAGGCCGCGGTCCTCGGGGTCGGCACGACCCTCTACGTCGGCTTCCAGGACGCGCGCAAGTTCGACAACGAGCACGGGGTCTACCGCGACCTCACCGGCGCGGGCACGACCGTCGTGGCCTTCGGCACCGGACGGCCGCAGGACGACTGTGGTGCGAGGTGGGTGTCGGTGCCGCACGAGCCCGACGCCCTCGAGAACCAGTGGTTCCTCATCACCCGCGCCCCGGAGCCGGTCGCCTTCGTCGGCTTCGAGACCTCCCCCGACCCGCTGCGCGCCCACGGGCCGGCCGGTCGGCGCGGCAGGACCTGGGAGGGCTTCGTCTCCGGCGACAAGCGCCTCGTCGACGCCCTCATCGACCACCTCGACGAGGTCGCGGCGCTGCACGCCGCCTGACGGCGGCCGCGCCGTGGGTTCAGCCGTCCCCGTCGCGGGGGAGGGCCTCACGCAGGGGCGCGAGCACCTCGGGCTGGTCGGTGGAGAGGATGAGCGTCGAGACCCGGCTCCTGCGCCAGGCGGCGGCGCGCTCGACGATGCGCTCGATCGGCCCGACGAGGGCCATCTCGTCGACGAGGGCGTCGGGCACCGCCGCGGCAGCCTCCCCCCGGCGCCCGGCGAGGTAGGCCTCAGCGATCGCCTCCGCCGCCGCGCCGTGGCCCTGCCGGGTGATGAGGTCGGCGTAGAAGTTGCGTCCCCGCGCGCCCATGCCGCCGATGTAGAGCGCGAAGAACGGGCGCAGGGCGTCGCGGCAGGCCGCGAGGTCGGGGCCCGCAGCCACCGGCACGATCGCGGCGACGTCGATGTCGGCGGCGGCGCGGCCGGCCTCGGCGAGGCCCTCGTCGAGTGGCTCGGTGAGCAGGGCCTCGGCCTCGGGGCTGTAGAACATCGGCAACCAGCCGTCGGCGATCTCGCCGGCCAGGCTCGTCATGCGTGGCCCCATCGCCGCGAGGTAGACGGGCACCGCGGGCCGCAGGGGGTGCAGGATCGAGGTCAGCGGCTTGCCGAGACCGGTGCCGTCGGCGCCGTCGTAGGGGATGCGGTAGGCCGTGCCCTCGTGGCGCAGCGGGGCCTCGCGGGCGATCGCCGCGCGGACGATCGCGACGTACTCACGGGTGCGTCCCAGCGGCGCCCCGTAGGGCACGCCGTGCCAGCCCTCGACGACCTGCGGCCCCGACAGGCCGAGGCCGAGGCGCAGCCGCCCGCCGGAGAGCGCATCGAGCGTCATCGCCGTCATCGCCGTCATCGCCGGGGTCCGCGCGGGCATCTGCAGGACCGCCGAGCCGAGGTCGAGACGCTCGGTGCGTGCCGCGAGGTAGGACAGCACCGTCACCGCGTCGGCACCGTAGGCCTCCGCGGCCCAGACGCTGTCGAGACCGACCGCCTCGGCGCGGGTGACGAGGGGCAGCACCTCCTCGATCGACGCGCCCGCGTAGCCGATCGTGAGCCCGAGTCGCATCGCAGCCTCGCTTCGACGGGGCTGCGGATCGTAGCGGGCAGGCGTGGGCGCTACGGTGCGCGGCATGGACCTCGCGCTCGTGAGCGGGCTCGTCCTCGCCGGCGCGCTCGCCCACCTCCTCGTCGCCCTCCTGCGGGCCCGCCCGCCCGTCGGGGGCGTGCCCGACCTCGACGGCTACCTCGCGCGTTGGCAGGAGCTCCACGGCGGCTACGACCCCCGCGGCAACCGCTGGGTGCGGGGATGGCTCCGGCTCGTCCACACCCTCGCGCGACCGCCGGCCCGCTGGGGGGTCGCCCCCGACGCCCTCACGCTCTTCACCGTCTGGCTCGCCCTCGGCGTCGCGCTGGCCGCCGCAGCCGGTGGACGCTGGCCGCTGCTCGGCGCGGTGCTGCTCGTCGCCTCCGGGCTCGTCGACGCCCTCGACGGGGCCGTCGCCGCGCTCACGCGGCGTGCGAGCGCGTGGGGCTACCTCCTCGACTCCCTCGTCGACCGCGTCGCCGACCTCGCCTACGTCGCCGCGCTCGTCCTGCTCGGCGCTCCCCTATGGCTCGGGATCGCCGTCGCCGCCGGCGTCCTGCTCCACGAGTACGCTCGCGCCCGCGGCAGCAACGCCGGAGCGGGGCAGATCGGCGCGATCACCGTCGGCGAGCGGCCGAGCCGGGTCGTGTCCTGCGCCATCGGCCTCGTGAGCGCCGGCGTGCTGCCGTCGATGGCCACCGAGGCCGCGACGATCGCGCTCGCGGTCCTCGCCGGACTCACCCTCCTCGGCGGCCTCCAGCTGCTGCGCGCGCTGCGTCGTGCCCTCAGGCCGGCGGCAGCGCCCGAGGTGGGGGATGGGGCAGGATGAGCCGGGCCGACCACCCAGGGACGCGCACGAGCGAGGAGGAGCGCGGTGGCCGTTGAGCAGGTGCGGGCCGGCGTCGACGTCGGTGGCACGTTCACCGACGTCGTCGTGCTCGCCGCGCGCCCACGAGCGGTCAAGGTGCCCACCACCCCCGGCGACGAGAGCGTCGGGGTGGGCGCCGGGCTCGTCGAGAGCGCCGGCTCCGCGGCGACCGTCGAGGGGCTCGCCCACGGCACGACGACGGCGACGAACGCCGTGCTCGAGCGCGACGTCGCCCGGACCGTGCTCGTGACCACCGAGGGCTTCGCCGACGTCCTCACCATCGCCCGCCAGGACCGCCCCTCGCTCTACGACCTCCGCGTCGAGCGGCCGCGTCACCTCGCCGCGGAGGTCGTCACCGTCGCCGAGCGCACGCTGCCCGACGGTCGCGCCCTCGAGCCTCTCAGCGACGTCGAGGTCGACCGGGTCGTCGAGGCGGTCGCCGCCTGCGAGCCTGAGGCGGTGGCGGTGAGCCTGCTCTTCGGCTACGCCGGCGACGCCCACGAGCGCCGCCTCACCGAGGCGCTCGAGGGCCGTCTTGGCGTGCCGGTCACCCGCTCGAGCGCCCTGCTGCCGCAGTTCCGGGAGTACGAGCGCGCCTCGACCTGCGTGCTCAACGCGGCGGTGGCTCCCCGCATGGCCGGCTACCTCGGGCGGCTCGACGAGCGCCTGCCGCAGGCGGCGATCACCGTCATGACCTCGGGTGGGGGCACTGCGGGCCTCGACTTCGTCGCCGAGGGACCGGTGCACACCCTGCTGTCGGGGCCGGCGGCCGGCGTCGTCGCCGCCGGGCAGGTCGCGGCCTCGGCGGGCTTCGCCGACGCGCTCGCCTTCGACATGGGCGGCACCTCCACCGACGTCTGCCTCATCGTGGGCGGACGGCCGGAGATCGCGACCGAGGCGCGCATCGGCGGTCTGCCCTTCGGCACGCCCGCGGTGGCGATCCACACCGTCGGCGCCGGTGGTGGCTCGATCGCCTGGATCGACGCCGGCGGGGCGCTGCGGGTCGGGCCGCGCTCGGCGGGGGCGGTCCCGGGGCCGGCCTGCTACGGCACCGGTGGACGCGCGCCGACGGTCACCGACGCCCACGCCGTCCTCGGCCACCTCGACGTCGACCGGGCGCTCGGTGGTGGCCTGCGCCTCGACGTCGCCGCCGCCGAGGGTGCCCTCGCCACCCTGCCGGCCGGGGCCGGTGATGCCGCCGGGGTCCTCGCGGTCGTGCGGGCGACGATGGCCCGCGCGCTGCGGCGGGTCTCGACCGAGCGGGGCGTCGACCCCGGTGACCTCGCGCTCGTGGCCTACGGCGGCGCGGGGCCCCTGCACGCCACGGCCCTGGCCCGCGAGCTCGGCTGCGCCGCGGTCGTCGTGCCGCCCGCCCCCGGGGTGCTCTCCGCCCTCGGGCTCCTGCTCGCCCCGCTGCGCCACGAGGCCCTGCGCACGGTCATGCTCGACGCCGCCGACGACCTCGGGACGGTCCTCGACGCCCTCGCCGCCGAGGCCACCGCCGAGCTCGCCCGTCAGCGCCCCGGTGTGGCCCCGACCCTCGCCCCCGTCGCCGACTGCCGCTACGCCGGGCAGTCCCACGAGCTGCGTGTCGCGGTGCCCCCCGACGGCGACCTCGTCGCCGCCTTCCACGCCGCGCACGAGCGCGCCTACGGCTACGCGATGCGGGGCGAGGCCGTCGAGCTCGTCACCGCCCGGGTCGTCGCCGAGGCCGCGCCGCTGCTCGACGCGCTCCCGGCGAGCTGGGAGCAGGGCGAGGCCCGACCCGACCGCAGGCGCCGCATCGGCGGCGACACGGGCGCGGTCGAGGCGCGGGTCCGCGACCGTGCCGCGCTGCGCCCCGGCGAGACCGTCGACGGCCCCGCGCTCGTCGAGCAGCCCGACAGCACCACCCTGCTCGAGGCCGGGGAGCGCGCCGTCGTCGACGACGCCGGCAACCTCGTCGTCCACCTCCGCGGATGAGCCGACCTCGTCGGCCGATCGTTGCGGCCCCGCGACACCTCGGACCCGAGCCGGTAGCGTCGGGCGCCATGGACGCCGTCGCGCTCGAGGTCGTGCGCCATGCCCTCGCCGGGGTGGCTGAGGAGATGGGCGCAGCGCTGCGCCGCGCGTCGTACTCGCCCAACATCAAGGAGCGCGCCGACTGCTCCGCGGCGGTCTTCGACCCCGAAGGGGTGATGGTCGCCCAGGCCGAGCACATCCCGGTCCATCTCGGGTCGATGCCCGCCTCGGTGGCTGCGGCGATCGAGGCGTTCGGGGACCGCCTCGCCCCTGGCGTGCAGGTCCTGCTCAACGACCCCTACCAGGGTGGGACCCATCTGCCCGACCTCACCCTCGTCGCCGCGGTCGGCGACGACGACGGGTCGCTGCTCGGCTACGTCGCCAACCGCGCGCACCACGCCGACGTCGGCGGCGCGGCGCCAGGGTCGATGCCCGCCGACGCCACCGACATCGCGATGGAGGGCATCCGCGTGCCTCCCGTCGTCGTGGCCGACGCCGACGGGGTGCGCAGCGACGTGCTCGAGGTCGTCGCCGCCTCGAGCCGAACCCCCGACGAGCGTCGCGGCGACCTGCGCGCGCAGTTCGCCGCCAACCACGTCGGCGCGCGGCGGCTGCGCGAGCTGCGCGGCCGTTGGGGCGCCGAGCGTCTCGCCGCCGCGATGGCCGAGGTCTGCGACTACGCCGAGCGCCGGGTGCGCGCTGCGGTCGCGGTGATCCCCGACGGTGTCTACGCCGCCTCCGACGTCCTCGAGGTCGGGGACGGCGTCGAGATCGCCGCGACCCTCACCGTCGACGGCGAGGAGGTCGTGGCCGACCTCACCGGCTCGGCCCCGCAGGTCGCCGCCCCGCTCAACGCCGTGCGCGCGGTGACGGTGTCGAGCGCCTACTTCTGCTTCCGCATGCTCACCGACCCCGACGCGCCGCCCAACGACGGCTGCTACCGGCCCCTCACCGTCCGCACCGCCCCCGGCACGGTCGTCCACGCCACCCCGCCTGCGCCCGTGGCGGCCGGCAACGTCGAGACGAGCCAGCGCATCGTCGACGTGCTCCTCGCCGCCTTCGCCACGGCGCTGCCCGACCGGGTGCCCGCGGCGAGCCAGGGCACGATGAACAATCTGCTGCTGGGGGCGGCCTCACCACCCTTCAGCTACTACGAGACGATCGCCGGCGGCGAGGGCGCCACCCCGGGGCGCGACGGGATGTCGGGGGTCCACACCGGGATGACGAACACCCGCAACACCCCCGCCGAGGCCCTCGAGCTCGCCTACCCCCTGCGCGTCCGCAGGGCCGAGCTGCGTCGGGGCTCAGGCGGGCGGGGGTCCCACCACGGCGGCGAGGGCGTCGTCCGCGAGGTCGAGGTCACCTGCGACGAGGCCGTGCTGACGCTGCAGACCGAGCGGCGCGAGCGCGGGCCGTGGGGGCTGGCCGGCGGCGAGGACGGCGCGCCTGGGCGCAACGTCGTCGTGCGGGCCGGCGGTCGCGCCGAGGAGGTCGCGGCGAAGGGCGTGTGGCGGCTGCACCGCGGTGACCGGGTGCGCGTCGAGACGCCCGGCGGCGGTGGCTGGGGCGCGCCCGAGGGATCCTGAGCCGCACGGCGGTCGGGTCCTACCGGCGAGTGGCGGATGAGGGCGCCGGCAGCGCGCCGATCCGCCACTCGCGTGGGTGGTGGCGGTCCCGTCCCGCGCTTCGTCGGGTGTGGCCTCGGTCTCCCGCCGTCGCGACGCGGCCGGGGCTCACGCCGGCCCGACCTGCCCGGCGACGATCTCGGCGGAGCGCAGCACGAGGGGGAGGCCGCCGCCAGGGTGGGCGGAGCCTCCGACGAGGTGGAGGCCGGGCACCGGCGAGCGGTTCGCGGGTCGCAGGAAGGCCGCCCTCGGGCCGTTCGAGGAGGTGCCGTAGATCGCCCCGCCGACCGCGCGGGTCCGCCGGGCGAGGTCGAGGGGGGAGCGGTGCTCGACGAAGCGCAGCCTCCCGGAGAGGTCGAGTCCCCGGCGGGCGAGCACCTCGAGCAGGTGCTCGGCGTAGCACTCGGCGAGGCCTGGCCGGGCCCAGTCGACCTGCCCCTGGCGGGGGGCGTTGGCGAGGACGAACCAGGCCTCGTGGCCCTCCGGCGCGACCGCTGGGTCGTCGGGCACGACGGTGTAGAGCGTCGGGTCGGGCACCGGCCGGGGATGGCGCCCGAAGAGCGCGTCGAACTCCGCCTCGTAGTCGGTGGGGAAGAGGACGTTGTGATGGGCGATGCCGGGGGTGGCCCCCTCCACGGCGAGCAGGAGCACGAACCCCGACAGCGACGGCTCGAGCCGCGCGAGGCGGCGGCGCACCCGCTGCGCACGGGGGCTGTCGACGAGGTCGCGGTAGAGGTGGGTCGCGTCGGCGTTGGCGACGACGAGGTCGGCGGGCAGACGTTCGCCGTCGGCGAGGTCGACGCCGATGGCCCGGCCGCCGGCGGTGACCACGCGCGTGACGTCGGCGCCGGTGCGCAGCTCCGCGCCGAGCAGGAGCGCCTGGGCGGCGAGCGCCTGGGCGATGCGACCGAGACCACCGAGGACGTACCACGCGCCGAAGGCCTGCTCGGCGTAGGGCACCGTCGCGAGGGCGGCGGGCGCACGTCGCGGGTCGCTGCCCTGGTAGGTGGCGTAGCGGTCGAGCAGCATTCGCAGCCGCGGGTCGGCGAGGTAGCGCCGTCCGAGGCTCGACAGGCTCCGACCGGGGGCGATCGTCGGCAGCGAGGGCAGGCGTCGGGCGAGGTCGCCGACCGACAGCGCCTGACGCAGGAACGGCTGCTCGGTGGCCTGCCAGATGCGCCCGGCGCGGCCGAGGAAGCGCTGCCAGTCCAGGGACGAGCCGGGCGAGAGGGCGGCCTCCATCGACGCGGCCCGTGCCACGGCGTCGCGGGGGACGTCGAGGCGGGTGCCGTCGGCGAAGCGGTAGCGCGCAATCGGGTCGAGCTCGACGACGTCGAGCGCCTCGGCAAGCGTCGTGCCGGTCGCGGCGAAGGTGTCGGCGAGGGCCTCGGGCACCGTCAGGAGCGACGGCCCGGTGTCGAAGACGAAGCCCTCGCGGCGGTGGACGCCGAGCTTGCCGCCGAGGGTGTCGGACTGCTCACAGACGATGACCTCGTGACCGAGGGCGCTGAGCCGCGCGGCGGTGGCGAGTCCGCCCACGCCGGCGCCGACGACGACGATGCGGCCCACGGCTAGCCCCTCCCCCGCCCCGGCAGCGTCCGGCCGCGCCAGGTCAGGGTGCCCTGGGCGCGTCGGCGCAGCGAGTGGGCGGTGATCCAGCCGAGCGCGAGGATCGAGACGGGATGCCACAGCGCGTCGCGGCGGCGTGCGCCCGTCCGACCCGCGGCGATGATGCGGCTGGCGACGCCGGCGCTGTAGCCGAGGACGCCGAGCGCAGCGAGGCCTGGGCGACGCCGCGCGATCCCCGTGACCGCGGCGATCGGCGGGGTGAGGAAGAGCCAGAGCAGGAGCGCGAGCACGGCGGCCGAGCGCGTCGGCGAGCCGGCTGCGGCCCACAGGCTCTTGGCGTAGCCCTCGCGCAGGGCCGGCCACGAGTCGTACATCCGGCAGGTCGCGACGTCGCTGCCGTCGACGACGCCGGCGCTCATCCCCGCGCGGACGAACGCGCGGCCGAGCTCGAGGTCCTCGAGGACGGCGTCGGCCACCGCGGTGTGGCCACCCGCGCGGTCGTAGTCGGTGCGGCGGCACGCGAGCACTTGGCCGTTGGCGGCGACGAGCGACGGACGCGGGCGGCGGGCAGCGAGCTCGAGCGGCAGGAACGTCAGCCACGTCCACTGCAGCAGTGGCTGCACGAGACGTGGGCCGGGGCCCTCGGCCTCCTGGCGCGGGTACGGGCAGGTCAGGTCGAAGGGGCCCTCGGTGAGCGCGGCGACGGTGCGCGCGAGCCCGTCGGGGGCCACGACGACGTCGGCGTCGACGAAGACGAGGACGTCGCCGCGCGCGGCGGCGGCGAGCTGCGCGCAGGCATGGGGCTTGCCCAGCCAGCCCTCGGGCAGCGGCCGGCCGTCGAGGACCCGCAGCCGCATGTCGCCACCGCCGGCCTCGCGGACGACGTCGGCGGTGCCGTCGGTCGAGCCGTCATCGAGGACGCAGAGCTCGAGGTCGACGCCGCGGCTCGCGAGGATCGCCGTGATCGTCGGGGCGACCCGCTCGGCCTCGTTGCGTGCCGGCACGAGGACGCTGACCTCGGGGCGTTCGGGCCGGCCGACGCGGAGGACGGTCCCGCCCTCGGGGGGCTCGCCAGCCCGGGCGGTGGCCGAGGGCGCGAGTGACGGGGGCACCCGCAGCCGCCGGGCGTTGAAGGCGGCGTGGACCGCGAGCGCGCTCGCGGCGATCGCGGCCGCGCCCACCGCCGCGGTGGCCGACCGGGCAAGCGGGCGGTCGCCGCCGCGACGGACCGTCCGGGGACGACGCGGTCTCCACGCCCTCCGCGCGCTCATGGGCGGTCCCTGCCGCGGAGGTCGCCGGCGACGGCGACGGCGAGGGGCACGGCGATCACGCCCATGCCCACCGCCCCGAGCGCGGCCGAGCCGGGCAGGCCGAAGAACACCGCGTGGGCGAGCAGGGACGAGGCGTAGACCCAGAGGTAGAGCAGCGCCGGCACGGTGTCGTCGGGTCGGGTGTCCTGTCCGGCGGAGGGCCCGCCGGCCGCGGCGTGGAGGACGGCCATCATGAGGGTCGCGACGAGGAACCACCCGGCGAAGTTCGACAGGGGGATCCCGAGGATCGCTGGTCCCGCGGAGTCCCACGACCAGTGGCCGGCGTCGACCATCTGCGGGTCGAGGTAGAGGTCCCAGGAGGTCAGCGCCCAGCCCGCGAGCGGGATGCCGACCCAGCGGCTCGCGGTGAGCCGTCGCGTCACGACGTAGGCGGGGTAGGCCATCATCGTCCAGGCGAGCGGGATGATGAGCGGCACGCCGGCGGCCATCGGCCCGAGGGAGTCGGCGTAGACGTAGGCGCCGAACGGCAGACCGGTGGCCACGCCGAGGACCTCGACGGCGAAGCCCCCGCCGGCGGTCGCGGCGAGCAGCACCGCGGTGAAGCGGGCGCCGCGCCAGGCGACGGCGTGGGTCACCGACGCGGCGAAGAACACGACGACGGTCGCCACGGTGAGGTCGTCGCGCGCGCTGCCCTGCGGGACGAGCGGGTAGGCGATCTGCAGGAGCACAACGAGGACCGCCAGCGCGACGATCACCCGCCGCACCGCCGGTCCCGGCGCCGTCGTGCGGGCGCGCTCAGGCGCCTGCGAGCGAACCACGGGGCTCATCGCAGACGCTTGGCGACGAAGCGCAGCGGGCTCGTGGCCACGCCGACCGCGCGTCGCGGCAGGCTCGGCTCGGCGAGGTCGCCGAGCACGGTGCGTGCCGCCGAGCGCCCGCTCGCGCCGAAGACGCCGCCGCCGGGGTGGGTGGAGGCACCGGTGAGGTAGAGCCCCGGCAGGGGGCCGCGGTAGGTCGAGATCGACGGCGAGGGGCGCCAGCTGAACATCTCGTCGAGCCCCATCTCCACGTGCATGACGTTGCCGCGTCGCAGACCGAGCTCGCGCTCGAGCTCGAGCGGGGTCTGGACGTACATCTGCTCGACGGAGGCCGCGAAGCCCGGCGCGACGGCGTCGACGGCCTCGACGAGCTTCGTGCCCTCGCGCTCGGCGATCGCGTCCCAGTCCTCGCCGTTGCTGAGCTCGTAGGGATGCCACTGTCCCCAGACGGTGACGTTGTGCTTGCCCTCGGGAGCGATGTCGGGGTCGAAGGCGGAGAAGGTCATCGCCAGCGCCGCGGGCCGGCTCGGCGGCAGCCCGGCGACGAACTCGCCGTGCGCGGCGCGCAGGAACTGCCGCGAGGGCGCGAGCAGCTGGAGGGCCCGGTGCTCGCTGCCGTCCCCGCCGGGGTAGCGCGGCAGGTCGCTCGTGGCCAGGCGCACGACCATGCCGATGCCGTTGCCGACGCGGATGCGCCGACGCAGTGCGGCGCCGTCGGGCACCGCGTCGCCAAGGAGGTCGAGGGTGGTCACGACGTGGCAGCCGGCGAGCACCGCCCGCGCGCCGATGCGCTCGCCGGAGGCGACCTCGACCCCCGAGGGCCGTCCGTCGCGGGTGAGGATGCGCTCGACGGGGGCGCCGAGCGTGAGGGTGCCGCCGAGCGCCTCGAAGCGCCGTGCGAGGGCCACCGAGAGCATGCCCGAGCCGCCTCGCGGATGTCCGGGGGGACGGCGGTGCATCATCGCGTTCCAGCCGACGAGGTCGGCGGTGGCGACCTCGTGGGTCGGGGGGCCCGACTGCGCGCCCATCCAGGCCAGGGCGGTCTTGAGCCGCTCGTCCTCGAAGTGCTCGTCGAGGATCTGGTCGCCGGAGGTGAGGAACTGCCGGGCGAGCTCGAGGCCGTGCATGCCGGTGGCCTTGCCGACCCCCCAAAGCGAGCGCCCGAGGCTCGCGCCGGTCGGTGGGGCCTGGAACGCCTCGAAGATCCGGTCGTTGCGCGCCGCCCAGTCGGTCGCGAAGGCGTGGTAGGCCTCGGCCTCGCGGTCGCCGCACAGCGCGGCGATGGAGTCGCAGGTTGCGCCGAGGTCGACGTGGAACGTGAGGTTGCCCTCCTCGAACGGCGCAAAGCCCCAGGGGTCGAGGTCGAAGTACTCCAGCCCCACCTCGGCGAGGTCGAGCTCCTCGATGATGCCGGTGTGACGCACCATGATGTGCGCCGAGGAGCCGACGTCCATCTGGTAGCCGGGGAAGCGCTCGAGGGTGGAGACCGCGCCACCGACGACCTCGCGGCGCTCGACGACCTCGACGTCGAGCCCTTCCTTGGCGAGGTAGCAGGCGGCGACGAGGGCGTTGTGCCCTGCACCGACGACGACGACGTCCCGCATGTCCGGCCTTTCCTCTGGCCCCTTCGCCGGCCCCGAGTCTAGGTCGCCACCGGCTGCCCGCGGGCGCAGCCTATGCTGCGCCGATGAGGCGACGTGTGGCGCGGGCGTTCGGGGCCGGGGTCGGCCCGGGCGGCCGTGACGCGCTCGACGCGATCGGCGACGGGGCGGGCGCGCTCGAGGAGGCCGTCGCCGAGGCCCTCGCGCGCGTCGAGGCGGTCGAGCCCGCCCTCGGTGCGGTCGTGGCCCTCGTCGCCGACCGCGGCGGGCCCTCACCGGGGCCGCTCTCCGGGCTGCTCGTCGGCATCAAGGACCTCATCGCCATTGCGGGGCAGCCGCGGGCCTGCGGCGCCCCCGACCTCGTCGACCTTGCCCCGCAGCCGGCGCACGCCACCGCGGTCGAGCGCCTCGTCGACGCCGGCGCGGCGCTGCTCGCCCGTCTCGCGCTGCACCCACTGGCCTTCGGCATCACCGGATTGGGGACCGCCAACCCCGTCGCCCCGGGCCGCGTCGCAGGCGGGTCGTCGAGCGGCAGCGCGGCGGCGGTGGCCGCGGGTCTCGTGCACGCGGCGCTCGGGACCGACACCGGCGGCAGCGTGCGCATCCCCGCGGCCTGCTGCGGCCTCGCGGGGATGAAGCCGACGTGGCGACGCGTCCCGGTCGACGGCGTCGCCCCGCTCGCGCCGAGCCTCGACACCGTGGGGCCGCTCGCGGTGGATCCCGCTGGCTGCGCGCTGCTGCTGGGCGCCATGGCCCCGGAGGTCTGCGGGCTCAGGCCGGGCGCCGACGGTGGGGCCCTGACGGGCTTCGCCCGGGAGGTCGCCAACGCCCCCGCCGAGGGCCTGCGCGTGGGGGTGCCCGCCGAGACCGTCGTGGCCCGACTCGATCCGGAGGTGCGCGCCGCCTGGCAGCGTCGCCTCGAGGGGGCACGCAAGGCCGGCGCCACGCTCGTTGAGGTGTCGCTACCGTCGCTGCACGGGGCGCCGGCGGCCAACGGGGTCGTACTCGGCGCTGAGGCGGCGCGCGTCCACACGGCGAGCCGGCCACGGTGGCACGTCGCGCTGCCCGGCGAGGTCGCCGCACGGCTCGAGCAGGGCCGTGCCCGCACGCCCGAGGAGGTCGAGGCCGCGCGGCGCACTGCCGCGTCGCTGCGCGCGGAGGCGCACGAGGTCCTCGACGACGTCGACGTGCTCTGCACGCCGACGCTGCCTTGCCGGGTGCCGCGGGTCGGGGCGAGCGAGATCGCCGTGGACGGGTTCGTCGAGCCGGTCGTCACCGCGCTCACCCGACTCACGAATCCGTGGAACCTCACGGGGCTGCCGGCGGGGTCGGTGCCGGCTGGTCGCGACGCCGGTGGCGCGCCGATCGGTGTGCAGGTCATCGGGCCGGCCGACGGTGAGATCCGCGTCCTCCGGGCGATGGCCGCGCTGTCCGCGGCGTCGATCTCCCCAGGCGGGGCGGTGCGCTGACGGGCGTGCGCCCACGAGATGCGGCATGCTGTCGGTGGCCCGTGCCACGCCGAGACTCGGAAGCGCTCCACGATGCCCCGCGGCCCGCTCCTGCTCGCCCTGCTCGCGCTCGTCGGGCTGCTCACCGTGGCGTGCGAGCAGGCCCCCGGCGAGCAGCCGCCGCCCGAGGAGCCCGAGGAGGTGGAGGTCGGCGTGGCTGCCCCCGACGACGTCGACGGGGCCGACCTCCTGCGGGTCGGCCTGCTCAACCCCGCGACCGGGCCGTTCGCCGCGCTCGGGGAGGACGTCGACGACGGCTTCCTGCTCTACCTCGACGAGGCCGGCGGCGAGCTCGGTGGCTTCGCCGTCGAGGTGCTCATCGAGGACGAGGCCAACGACCCCGACCTCGCCGCGGAGCGTGCCGCCGAGCTCGCCGAGGGCGGCGGGATCGACATCGCGATCGGCTTCGTGAACTCGCGGGTCGCCTACGAAGCGGCCTCGGTGTTCGCCAGCGCCGGCGTGCCGCTGCTCATCACGGTCGCCGGTGCCGACGACCTCACCCAGCGTGACGCCGACCCGTCGGTCTTCCGACTGTCCTACACCTCCTCCCAGGACGCGATGCCCCTCGGCGCCTACGCCTGCGAGGAGTTCGGCTACGAGACGGTGAGCGTCGTCGCGCTCGACTACGCCTTCGGGTGGGAGGCCGCCGGGGGGTTCGCGCGCGCCTACACCGATGCGGGATGCGAGGTCGTCGACGAGCGCTACGTCCCCCTCGACGAGCAGGACTGGGTGCCCTTCCTCCAGGAGCTCGACGATGGCGCTGACGCGGTCTGGGCGGCCGCGGCGGGCCCCGACGCCATCCGGCTGCTGCAGGCCTACGAGGACGTCGGCATCGGCTTGCCGCTCATCGGCCATGGCGCGCTCACCGATGAGGAGGTCCTCGCCCAGCAGCAGGCGCTCGCCGACGGCGTCGTGACGAGCCTGCACTTCGCTGCGACGCTCGACACCCCCGAGGCGCGCGCCTTCGTCGAGGCCTTCGAGGAAGGCCACGGGCGCCCAGCCAGCCGGGCGGCCGAGGCGGGCTACGCCGCGGCGATGGTCGTCGAGGAGGCCCTCGCCGGGCACGAGCAGGTGAGCCGGGCGCGGCTCATCCACTCCCTCGGCGACGTCGACGTCGTGGCCCCCAGGGGGCGGCTGCGCTTCGACGAGTTCGGGCAGGCCGTCCACGACGTCCACGTGCGCGAGGTGACCGCCACGCCCGAGGGCTGGCAGAACACCATCGTCGAGACCTTCGAGGACGTCAGCCAGTTCTGGCGCTACGACCCCGAGGAGTACCTCGAGCTGCCCCGCTACGAGGAGCTGCGGGGCACGTGGCAGCACGGCGGGCCCTAGGCGGGGGCCCACGCCCCGTCGTGCACGTGGGGACGACGGTCGCCCCCCGGGCCACGCGGCCCGTCAAGGGGGGCGCGGGGCATCGGCGAGCGGGTCGCCGCCGAAGAGCTGCCCGCGGGTCGCCTCGACGGCGAACCGCGCGAAGAGCTCCTCGGCGTACCAGCCGACGCGCGGGGTCGCCTCGATGGCCTCACGGTGGGCGGGCTGACGGTAGGCGAAGTCGGTGAGCGCCCGCGTGGAGGTCCAGACGCTGAAGGTGCCCTGGAGCCCGACTGGGGCCTCGCCGATGCCGACGGCCAGGCGTAGTCCGGGCATCGCGCGCAGCTCGGCGGTCACCGGCGGCACGGCCCGCCAGAACGTGCGCATCGTGCCCCAGGCCAGTCGTGCGCGGGTGATCGCCGCCACTGGCCCGTCGTGGCGGGTGGGCTCGGGATCCCCGAACGGGGCGACGCCAGACCACTGCCCCTTCGCGACGAGGGGACGAAGCTGCGCCTGCCAGGCCTCCTCGGCGATCGCCCGCCATCCGCGTGCCACCGGCGAGCCCTGCCGGTAGGTCGTGAGGGCGTCGTGGTCCTCCCACACGGTGAGGACGCCCCACGTGCGGGGGTCGGCGTCGCGGACGTCGAAGGTGCGCCCGTCGCCGGTGCCGAGGAGCTTCGCGAAGCGCAGGCCCGGCGTACGGGCGAGGTGCAGGCGATCGGTGCCCATGCGGCGCAGCGCGGAGGGCACCCGCGTGCGCGGGACGCGGAAGAGCTCCACGAGGACGTGCGGCGTCGGCGGAGCGCCGGTCATGGGGCGACGAGCCCGCGGCGGCCGTGGTCGCCCTCGGTGGGCAGCCGGGGCACGGAGAGAGCGAGGTTCATGACGAGGGAGCCGACGACGGTGGCGCGGGTGCGCATGCTGCTCCTCCCCGGCGGGGGTCGGATCCTGGCCTGCCCACGCAGGGTAGCGCCGCTGCTGACGCCGTCGGCGTCGGGTGCCGGCCCCCGCCTCGTGGCGCCGAACGCCTGAGGGGCCGACGCCAGCTGGCGTCGGCCCCTCGAGGGCTTCGGTCGGGAAGGGTCAGCCCTTCACGCCTCCCGCGGTCAGCCCCGAGACGATCCGGCGCTGGAAGAGCAGTGCCACGATGATGAGCGGGATCGACACGAGGGTCGATGCCGCGGTGATCGGCCCGATCGGGTTGACGTAGGCCTCCGAGCCCGTGTAGCCCGCGATGGCCACCGGGACCGTCTGGACGTTGATGTTGCGCGGCGCCAACGAGAACGCGATGAGGAACTCGTTGATCGCGTAGACGAACACGAGGATCGCCGCGGCGAACACGCCAGGTGCCGCGAGCGGCACGACGACGCGGTAGAAGGCCTGCCACGGCGTCGCCCCGTCGACACGGGCCGCCTCCTCCATGTCCTTGGGGATCGTCCCGAAGAACGTCGTGAGGATGAAGATCGACAGTGGCAATGTGAGCGAGACGTAGGGCACGACCATTGACGGGAAGGTCTCGAGCAGCCCCAGGTTGCGGAAGAGCGTGAACAGCGGCGGGACGAGCGAGACCGGCGGGAAGAGCGTCGCGACAAGCGTGCCGGCGAGCAGGAGGAACTTGTGCTTCAGCGGGAGGCGCACGATGGCGTACGCCGCGAAGGACGCGACGGGGATGGCGATGACCGTCGTGAGGCCGGCGACGATGAGGGAGTTGCGCAGGTTGAGCGCGAAGCCCTCGGCGAAGACCTGCTGGTAGTTCGCGTCGGTCCAGGGGCCCTCGAAGAGCACCGGGGTGACGAGCGCCGCCTCGCCCTTGAAGCTCGTGACGGCCATCCAGACGAACGGGAACAGGCACCACACGAAGATGATGATGAGGCCGACGGCCTTGCCGATGTTGATCTGCGTCGAGTAGTCCTTCATCTGCTGCGGGCCGGTGTCGACTTCGCCGGACACCGGGGTTGGCGTTGCTGCGCCCATCAGCGACCACTCTCCACGACGTCACGGCCCATGAGCCTGATGAACACGATCCCGACGATCATGAGCAGCACGAACGTCAGCGTCGACAGGGTGTTGGCGGTACCGGGGTTGGGGTCCTGCACGATGAAGCGTTGGACGAGCACCGATAAGGTCTCGAGCCGTCCTCGCGTCATCACGAAGGCCTGGTCGAAGATCCGCAGGGCGTCGACCGAGCGGAAGAGCAGCGCGACGACGATTGCGGGCTTGAGGAGCGGCAGCGTGATCTTGAAGAAGCGCTGCGTCCACGACGCGCCGTCGACCTTGCCGGCCTCGTAGAGGTCGCCGGGGATCGTCTGCAGCCCCGCGAGGAGCAGCAGCGCGACGAACGGCGCGGTCTTCCACACGTCGGCGATGACCACGGCCCAGAACATCGACTGCCCTCCGCCGAGCCAGTCGAAGTTGCCGAGCCCCAACCAGTTGTTGATGTAGCCGGGGTTGATCTGGAACATCAGGCGCCACATCTGCGCCGCGATGACCGTCGGCACGACCCACGGGACGAGGATGACGGCGCGGATGACCCCGCGCCCCTTGATCTCGGTGTTCATGATGAGGGCGAAGACCATCCCGATGACGAACTGGATGGCCACCGAGACCAGGGTGAAGGCCAGGGTGATGAGGACGGCCTCCCAGAACCTCCCGGAGGTCAGCGCCTGCTGGTAGTTGCCCAGTCCCGCGAAGTCGCCCCGGACGAAGAAGCGAAACTCC
Source organism: Nitriliruptorales bacterium (assembly GCA_007133145.1). Classification (GTDB taxonomy): domain Bacteria; phylum Actinomycetota; class Nitriliruptoria; order Euzebyales; family Egibacteraceae; genus T1Sed10-49. The sequence continues at coordinate 164 of SLNF01000019.1, read as the reverse complement.
CACAGCGACTGGTAGATCGCGTACCCGACGGGGAACACCGCGATGATCCCCATGAGGGCGAAGGACGGGGTGAGGAAGATCCTCGCAAGCGCGCGCTCGCCGATCCCCTCACGCTTGGGCTGCGCGTCGGCTGGGCCGGGGGCCCCGGACCGCTGGCGGTCCGG